>CAKZJN010000175.1 GCA_936943465.1 uncultured Rhodoferax sp. | reverse complement strand
TTTGCCTGCACTCCCGGCCTTGTGCGCCCCACGCAGTCGATCGCGCCCGGCCTATGGGCTTGCGGTGACTATATTGAAGGCCCCTACCCCGCCACTCTGGAAGGCGCGGTACGCAGCGGCATCGCCGCAGCACAGGCCATCACTAGCCGAACCTGAACTCGCGCTAGACTGCTGCCCTGAATCCTGGGAGCTTCATGAAAAAAATCACCATCGCCGCCATTGCCGTGGTCGTCCTGTGCCTGATGGCGCTGGGCGGAGGTGGCGCGTGGTATGTGCACACCAAAATGCCGGTGCGCGACGGGCGGGCTCCACTGAAGGGACTCTCGGCAGCAGTCACCGTGCAATATGACGAGCGCGGCGTGCCGCACATCCGCGCTGATAACGAAGTCGACCTCTACCGGGCACTGGGTTACGTCCATGCACAGGACCGCCTGTTTCAAATGGAGATCGTGCGCCGTTTGGCGCAGGGCGAACTGGCCGAGGTGCTGGGGCCTGAACTGGTCGAGACCGACCGGCTCTTTCGCACGCTGGGCATCGGTGAATTTGCGCGGCAGTTTGAGGCCAAGCTAGACCCGGAAAGTGACGCCAGCGCAGCCTTGCTGGCCTATCTGGAAGGCATTAATGCTTACCAGGCCAAGCACCCGGCGCCCATGGAGTTTGATATTTTGGGCATTCCCAAGCGCCCGTTTACCGCCAAGGATGTGGCGGCCGTGTCGGGCTATATGGCCTACAGCTTTGCAGCGGCCTTCAAAACCGAGCCGGCCATGACCTATATCCGCGACAAGCTGGGCGCTCCGTATCTTGCAGTTTTTGATACCGAGGGACACCCCGAAGGCGGATTGCAACACCTCAAGCGCCAGCAAACGGCACTGGCCACGCCGGCCGCGCACGCACCACTGCGCCTGGGCGCCAAGGACTGGGAGGGCTTAAACCACCTGGCAGAAGTCAGCCGCAATGCCGTGCAATCTGCCGGGGTCGGTCCGTTTCATGGCAGCAATGCCTGGGTCATTGCCGGAAAACGCACCGGCAGCGGAAAGCCGATTCTGGCCGGTGACCCCCATATTGGCTTTGCAGTGCCCGCCGTCTGGTACGAGGCCCACTTGATTGCGCCTGACTTCGAGCTGTACGGCCATTTCCAGGCCCTCAACCCCATGGCTTTGCTCGGCCACAACAGCCACTTCGGCTGGACCATGACGATGTTTGAAAACGACGACATCGACCTGGTGGCCGAAAAAGTGAACCCGGCCAACTCCAACCAGGTATGGCACCAGGGACAGTGGGTCGATCTGCAATCGCGCAGTGAAACCATTCACGTCAAGGGCGGCGCCGATGTGGTGCTGAATTTGCGGCGCGGCCCGCATGGCCCGCTGATTACCGATGCCTTCAAGGAAAGCCTGGGCAATACCCCGATTGCCATGTGGTGGGCCTTCCTGGAGACCGAGAACCCCATTCTGGATGCTTTGTATGAACTCAACCGCGCCGATACGCTCGAAGCGGCCCGGGAGGCAGCCGCACAAATCCACGCACCGGGTCTCAACATTGTCTGGGCCAATGCCGAGGGCGATATTGGCTGGTGGGCCGCCGCCAAGATACCGCAGCGCCCCATTGGCGTGAACCCGATGTTCATTCTCGACGCTGCCTCGGGTGAGGCGGAAAAGCCCGGTTTCTTTAACTTCAGCTTCAACCCGCAGGAAGAAAACCCGCCACGGGGCTACATCGTCTCGGCCAACCAGCAACCGGGTGGCATGCTACCGGTGCAGGGCTACTATCTGGTGCCAGACCGTGCCTTTCGCATGGACGATGTCCTGCAAGACAACAAGCAACCCTGGACTGCCGAACGCTCTAGCCAGCTCCAACTGGACGCCTGCAGTGGATACCCCCGGCGGGTGATGGAAAAACTGCTCCCCATGATGGACAGGTTGCTCACCGACCCGAATGAGCGCGCGTTCATGGAGCCCTTGCAAAAGTGGGACGGCTGTTACGCCAGCAACAGCGTAGCGCCCAGCCTGTTCAGCCAGTTCAGCTACGACCTGGCGAAGGCCGTCTTTGAAGATGAATTGGGCGAAGCCCAGTTCCGCAATCTGATGGGATCTCCGGCGCTGGACCATGCCCTGCCCCTGCTGATGGCCGACACAGCCTCCCCCTGGTGGGACAACGCAAAGACTCCGCAGAAAGAAAGTCACTTCGAGACGATCCGGGTCGCCTGGGGCAACACCTTGCGCCACATGCAGGAACTCTATGGCACCAGCCTGCTCGACTGGTCCTGGGCCCGTACGCATACGTTGACCCATGTTCACCCGCTGGGCATGAAAAAACCGTTCGGCATGTTGTTTAACGTGGGGCCGTATCCCGTCATCGGCGGACGGGAGACACTGAATCAGCTAGGCGGACCGATCGGCCCGGCCCCTTGGGCGGTTACCTTTGGCCCGTCGACACGCCGGGTGATTGATTTTGGCGCGCCGGGCAAGTCGCTCGGCATCAACCCGGTCGGTCAAAGCGGTGTGCCGTTCGATACGCATTACGCGGACCAGGCCGAGCGCTATGCGGAAGGCAAATACGTGCGGCAACGCCTGACCTCGGCCGACATTCTGGCGCACTCCACCGAGAAACTGGTTCTGACGCCCGCGCGCTAAACGCCGAGCACTGCGCACAACTCGGCCATGGTGCCGACCGTGGTGTGCGGGTCTCGCGGATGGGACCAGACATGGCCGTTGCGGTTAACCCAGGCGGTCTGCATGCCGGCGTCCAGCGCGCCCAATACATCCAGCTCCGCGTCGTCGCCCACATGCAATATCGCCTCCGGCGCAAGCCGCAACGTGGCGGCGGCTGAATGGAATATGCGCACGTCGGGCTTGGCAGCACCGGCCTCGCGCGCGCTGTGTGAGCCGCAAAAATACTGCCCGATACCAATGCGCTGCACATCGGCATTGCCGTTCGACAAGGCCAGAACCGGCCAGCGTGCTGCCAATTGGCTCAAGGCCCCTAGCGCGTCATCGAACAGTTCCACTTCCTGGCGTGCGGCCAAGAAAACCTCGAAGGCCGGTTCGGCCAGTGCTTCGTCTTCACCACACTGCAGCATTGCGTCGCGAATCATCTGGCGGCGGAGAAAGCTCATGTCGTGCTGCAGATGGGGGGAAGCCGCGACCACCGCATCACGCAAGGCCTTGCGTTGCTTCAGGTCTGCAAACATTTGGGCAGTCCGTGGGGCGCTGGGGGTTAGCCACTCCTGCAACCGGGTTTCGGCCCGCGCAATGGTGGGCCAGACCGGCCACAGGGTGTCGTCCAGGTCCAAGGTTATTGCCTGGATGCGTGAAATATCGAGCATAGGTGCGGGAGAATACCGCATGCCTTTTTCCCCCGAACCACCCTACTCCCATGGTCAGGCGCCTCGCACGGCCATTCTGCTTTGCAACCTCGGCACCCCGGACGAACCCACCACGCCAGCCGTGCGACGGTACTTGGCCGAATTTTTGAGTGACCACCGTGTGGTCGAAATTCCACGGCTGCTGTGGATGCTCATCCTGCACGGCATCATCCTGCGCTTTCGGCCAGCCAAGTCGGCAGCCAAGTACGCCAGCATCTGGACCCCCGAAGGCTCGCCGCTCAAGGTATGGACCGAAAAACAGGCCAAGCTGCTGCAAGGCTGGCTGGGTCAGCGCAACCACTATGTGAAGGTGCGCTGGGCCATGCGCTATGGCAGCACCTCGATTGCTAGCCAACTCGACGCCATGAAGGCCGACGGCGTTACCCGCGTGCTGGTGGTGCCGGCCTATCCGCAGTATTCGGCCACCACGACTGCCAGCGTGTTCGATGCGGTGTACCAGTGGGCCCAAAAAACCCGCGCTATTCCGGAACTGCGCTTTATTAACCACTACCACGACCACGCCGACTACATCGCAGCATTAGCCGCCAGCGTGCAGCGCTACTGGAAGAAAAACGGACGCCCCGACAAACTGGTGATGAGCTTTCACGGCGTGCCCGAGCGCACCCTGCATCTGGGTGACCCCTACCATTGCGAATGCTTCAAGACCGCGCGCCTGTTGGCCCAGAAACTGGGGCTGGACAAGGACGCGTTCCAGGTCACCTTTCAGTCACGCCTGGGCCGCGCCAAATGGCTGGAGCCCTACACCGAGCCGACCCTGATCGCCATGGCCAAGGCCGGCATCGGCCGCGTCGATGTGCTGTGCCCCGGCTTTACCAGCGATTGCCTGGAGACGCTGGAAGAAATCAACATGGAAGGGCGCGAAGCCTTTTTGCACGCCGGCGGTAAGGAATTTCATTACATCCCCTGCCTGAACGACGACCCGGAATGGATTACCGGGCTGTGCAATATCGCGCAGTTGCATTTGCAAGGCTGGAATACGCTGGACGCACCGGACCCGCGCCAACTGAACGCCAGCCGCGAGGCAGCGCTAGCGGCCGGTGCAAAAAACTAGGGTCCTTAAAATGTTCTCCGTACCACGTCTTTACAGGCGCCACTTATGCTTGGCGTCACCGTACCCCTCTATAAATTGACGCCCTGAGGCCAACCCTTTGCTGCCATGAACCTTGCTATCCGCCCCTCCCTCTTTGCAATCGGCGCTGTGTGTTGCATGGTTCTGACAGCCTGTTCTGGCAAGTCCGAGCCAGCGGCAGCCGGTGGCGCAGGAGCCCCCGCTGCGGGTGCCAGCACCGCCGCACCAGCGACGCCCACCGCCAGCGCGCCTGCTGCTGGCGCGTCAGCCCCGCTGCCGCCGGTGACAGTGAGCACCATCAAGGCGCAAAAACGCGACTTCCCCGTCACCATCCAAGCCAGCGGCAGCGTCTCGCCACTGACCAGTGTGGACCTGCGCTCCCAGGTCACCAGCACGATTGCCAAGGTGCACTTTGCCGAGGGCCAGTTCGTCAAGGCGGGGCAGTTGCTGTTTACGCTGGACGCCCGTACCGAAGAAGCCAATCTGGCCAAGGCCCGTGCGCAACTGGTGAAAGACCAGGCCAGCCTGGCGGATGCCAAACGGCAATTCGAGCGGGCCAAGCAGTTGTTCGCACAGAACTTCATTTCGCAAGGTGCGGTCGATACCTCCCAGACCCAGATGGAAGCCTTACAAGCGACCACCGTGTCTGACGAAGCCGCCATTGAGGCCGCCAAGGTGGCGGTCTCGTTCAGCCGCATCGTGGCACCCAACTCCGGGCGGGTAGGCGCCGTCAACGTGTCGGCGGGCAGCCTGGTGCAGGCCAACCAGACCACGCTGGTCACCATCACGCAACTCGACCCGATTGCAGTGGCCTTCAGCATTCCCCAACGCAACCTGCCCGACGCCCTGGCGGCCCTGAAGGACGGTGGCGCCCCGGTTCAAGCCAAGCTGGCCGATGGCGGCGGCAGCTTCAAAGGCAAGTTGAAGTTTGTGGACAACACGGTCAACGCGGCCTCGGGCACGGTGCAGGCCAAGGCGGTGTTCGCAAATAAGGAAGGCAAACTGTGGCCCGGTGCCTTTGTTGAAATTTCACAGACGGTGAACAGCCTGTCGGACGCCACCACCATTCCGCTGGCAGCCGTGGTGCAAGGCATTCGCGGCACCATCGTCTATGTGGTGGAAGACGGCAAGGCCCGCCTGCAACCCGTGAAAGTGGTGTACTCGGAGGCGGGTGATGCTGCGGTCACCGGCATCAAGCCCGGCGATGTCATCGTGCTGGATGGCAAACAAAACGTCCGGCCCAACAGCCCCATCGTGGAGCGCGCCAAAGAGCCCAAGGGCGGCGCATCGAGCCCGGCCAAGGCAGAAGACAGCAAACCTGTCGCTTCGCAAGCCGCCGGTACAGCCACTGCCGCCAGCGCCGCCAAGCCATGAACATTTCTGAATTGTTCATCCGCCGTCCGGTGATGACGGTTCTGCTGAACCTGGCCATCGTTCTGGCCGGCATTATCGGCTACCAGAAAATCCCCGTGGCGGCCCTGCCCAGCTACGACACGCCGGTGATCAATGTCACGGCCAACTTTCCCGGCGCCAACCCTGAAACCATGGCCAGCGCGGTGGCGCTGCCCCTTGAAAAGCAGTTTCAGACGGTTCCCGGCCTCAAGACCATCAGTTCGACCAGCATTCTGGGCAGCACCTCGCTGACGCTGGAGTTTGAAGAAGGCCGCAACATCGACGCTGCGGCCGTGGACGTTCAGGCGGCATTGCTGCGTGCCCAGCGTTCGCTGCCTGTGGACATGACCGCTACGCCGGCCTACCGCAAGGTGAATCCCGCCGACGCACCGGTGCTGCTGATTTCCATGCGCTCGCCGTCACTGGCACCCTCCGAGTTGCAGGACTTTGCGGAGCATCTGATTTCGCCCACACTGTCTACCCTCGAAGGCATTGCGCAGGTGAATGTGTTTGGCTCCAAGCGCTATGCCATCCGGGTGCGCGTCAAGCCCGAAGCGCTGGTCGCGTCCAACATGGGCTTTGATGAACTGAGCACCGCGCTGCGCCAAGCCAATGTGAACACGCCGGTCGGCACGCTCGAAGGCCCCAAGCAAACCTTGGTCCTGCAGGCCAACAAGCAGTTGCAAAACGCGCAAGCCTTCTCGAACCTGATTGTGGGCATGCGCGCCGGCAACCCGGTGCGACTAAAAGATGTAGCCACGGTTGAAGACAGCGTGGAGACCTTCAAGAGTTCTGCCACCTTCAACGGCGAACCCTCCATCACGCTGGCGATTCAGCGCCAGCCGGGTGCCAACACGGTCAAGGTGGTGGACTCCATTCGGGCGGCGCTGCCCGCACTGCAAAGCCAAATGCCGCAGTCGGTATCGCTCACCCCCATCAATGACCGCTCGCTGTCGGTGCGCGAGGCCCTGCACGACGTGAGCCTGACGCTGGTGGGAACGATTGCCCTGGTGGTGCTGGTGATCTTCCTGTTCCTGCGGCGCTTTGTGGCCACCGTGATTCCTACGTTGTCGCTACCGGTATCGCTCATTGGCGCCGTGGCCTTGCTGTGGGGCATGTCCTACAGCCTGGACAACATTTCGCTGCTGGGGCTGACATTGGCCGTGGGGCTGGTGGTGGACGATGCCATCGTGGTGCTGGAGAACATCATGCGCCACGTGGAGCATGGCGAGGACCCGTTTCAGGCGGCGCTGCGCGGCGCGCGCGAGGTGGGCTTCACCATCATTTCCATCTCCTCATCGCTGATTGCCGTTTTCATCCCGATCTTCTTCATGCCCGGCGTCATTGGCCTGCTGTTCCACGAGTTTGCGGTGGTGGTAGGCCTCTCGATTGTGGTGTCGGCCTTTGTGTCGCTCACACTGGTGCCCATGCTGGCCAGCCGCTTCCTGACCGACGAAGCCCACAAGAAACCGCCTGGCCCGCTGGTGCGCCTGTTTGAAAAAGCCTTTGACTGGACGTTGGCGCTGTATGCGCAGCAACTCGACGTGGCCATGAAGTACCGCAAGCTGACGCTGCTGCTGGCTGCGGCAACCTTCGCCGCCACCGCTTGGTTATTTGTGACCATCCCCAAGGGTTTCTTCCCGGAAGAGGACATTGGTCAGATTCAGGTGTCCACCGAAGCAGCCGAAGACGTTTCCTTCCCCGAGATGGTCCGCCTGCAGGAACAGGCAGCCCAGGTCTTCCGCGCTGACCCCAACGTGGCCGCCGTTAACTCGTTTAACGGCGGCAACAGTGCGCAAAGCTCGGGCCGCATGTTCATCACGCTCAAGCCGCAATCCCAGCGCCTGCCGATGAAACAGGTGATCGAGGGTCTGCGCAAAAAGCTGCGCGGCATCGCCGGTATCAACGTGTTCATGCGCCCGGTGCAAAACCTGCAGCTCGGCGGACGCCAGAGCAAGGCACAGTTTCAGTACATCCTGCAAAGCGTCAAAGCCGATGAGCTGAATGGCTGGGCCATCAAGATGCAAGACAAGTTGCGTGCGGACCCCTTGTTCCGCGACGTCACCAGTGACGCGCAACTGCGTGGTTTGCAGGCCCAACTCAAGATTGACCGCGACCGTGCCAACTCGCTGGGCGTGTCGATCGATGCCATCCGCTCGGCCTTGTTCAGTGCCTTTGGCGAGCGCCAGGTTTCCACCATTTACCTGCCCACCGACAGCTACCAGGTAATCATGGAAGTGGCGCCCGAAACCAAGCAGGATGAACGTGCTTTAAACAGTATCTTTGTGCGCTCCTCCAATGGCACGCTGGTGCCACTGGCCGCCTTCACCACCGTGGAACGCGCAGTGGGCCCCTCGTCCATCAACCACGTGGGGCAGCTTCAAGCGGTCACGATCTCTTTCAATCTGGCTCCGGGTGCGGCACTGGGTGACGCCACCGCCCACATTGACGCTGCCCGCGAAGCCGTACAAATGCCCTCCTCGGTTATCACCAGCTACGGCGGAGATGCAGCGGTGTTCAAGAGTTCCCAGGGTAGCCAGGCGATTCTGATCATCTCGGCGCTGCTGGTCATTTACGTGTTGCTGGGCGTGCTCTACGAGAGCTTTATCCACCCCATCACCATTCTGGCCGGTCTGCCCTCAGCAGCCGTCGGGGCGCTGGCCACCTTGATGCTGTTCGGTCAGGACCTGACGCTGATTGCCACCATTGGCATCGTCTTGCTGATCGGCATCGTAAAAAAGAACGCCATCATGATGATCGACTTTGCGCTGGACGCGCAGCGTCACCACGGCATGACGCCGGCCCAAGCCATTCGCGAGGCCTGCGTGCTGCGCTTCCGCCCGATCATGATGACCACCATGGCGGCGCTGATGGGGGCCCTGCCGATTGCGCTGGGCATTGGTGCCGGTGCCGAACTGCGCCAGCCACTGGGCTTGGCCGTGGTGGGTGGTCTGGTTTTCTCGCAGGCCATCACCCTGTTCATTACCCCGGTGCTGTACCTGGCGCTGGACCGCTTTAGCGGCCATGGGCCGGTGCTCACGCCAGAAGTACCAGTCATTGAAGACGCAACCGGCTAAGCACCGGCGCAACCATACGCATGGACAAAGTTCGCATCGACAAATGGCTGTGGGCGGCGCGGTTTTTCAAGACGCGCTCATTGGCCAGCGATGAGGTGCACGCAGGTCGGGTGCAGGTCAATGGTGCCGAGGTCAAAGCCTCGCGCGAGGTGCGCGCGGGCGACATCGTTCAACTGGTGCAGGCCAAAATCCCGCGTACCGTGCGGGTCTTGGGCGTGAGCGAACAGCGGGGCCCTGCCTCCGTGGCGCAACAGTTGTACGAAGAAACCGAAGAAAGCAAAAAGCACCGAGAGCAGGAAACAGAACGCCGCCGCTTGAGCCCAGAGCCAGCGCTGTCGATTGAAGGCGGCCGCCCCACCAAGCGCGACCGCCGCAACCTGCAAAAAGATTGGGGCGACCGCTGGAGTGCCTCGGTCGACTGAGCGACCGCCCCAGTCAGTTACAGGCTGCGATGGGCTACCGGCGTTTCGGGCACCGGATATCCCGCCGCACCAAAGGTGCTGACTACCGCTTTGTGGGTGTCAAAGTACACCTGCCAGTAGTGGTCGGTATGCGTGTAGGGACGTACGCACAGCAACGGGCCTTCAGGGGTGAACTGCAGAATTTCAATGTCGGGTGCCGGGCTGGTCACCACATTCGGAATGGCTGCCACGGCTGTGCGCAAGCGGGCTATGGCGTCGGTTACGTCTACCGCATTCGCCACCTTGGCCAGGCAATCCACACGGCGGTACGGCAAGGTGCTGAAGTTCTGAATCGACCCCGAGAACACCGTGTTGTTGCCCACGATCGTCACCACGTTGTCGGGCGTGATCAGGGTGGTTCCGAAAAGCCCTAACTCCTTCACGGTGCCGGTGATGCCACCGGCGGTCACAAAGTCACCGACCTTGTACGGGCGCAACACTTGCATGAAGACGCCGGCCGCAAAGTGTGTGAGCAATCCACCCCAGGCGGTACCAATCGCCAAACCAGCACCGGCCAATAGCGCGGCAAACGAAGTGGTCTTGACGCCAAAAATGTCCAAAATCGCCAGGATCAGGATGATGTTCAACACCACCGAAATGATCGACGTGAGGTAGTTGGCCAAGGTCTGATCGACCTTGCCGCCGCGCTTGAGAGCACCACCCAAAAGACGCAAGGCCATCCCGATCAGCCAGCGACCGATTACCCAGGCTGCCAGAGCCCCCAATAGCTTCAGGCCGAAGTCGGCCCCTTGTGTGGACAGAAATGTCCAGATGACTTCCGTATTCATAGCGCGTTCCTTTGATCAGTTAATGAAGTACCAGCCTTGCTGCAGGCGGTATGCGAATACCATTGCAGCAAGCAATGCCCTCCCTGGGCATGAAGTCACTTGGTAAAGCTTCTTCGATTTCTTATGGGTTCAAAGCGCACGACGCAAGCCGCAACTGGGCCGGTCATCCGAATGCACGGGCGCATTTTTATCAAAATGGCAGTTAGCGCACGGGGTTTAGGGGCTTTGCTGTGGCCCCGTTGAAATCAGGACAGCGAATTGCCCGTCAGTTTGGTCCAGGCGCCCACGTTGTGAACTTGGGAGTAACCGTGCTTCTTGAGCAACATCTTGGCCATGCCGCTTCGCGTACCACTGGCGCAGCACACCACGACCGGGCTGGTCTTGGTGATTTCACCCAGGCGGCTACCCAATTCGGAAAGCGGAATGTTGATGGTCCCAGGAGCGCTCGCGCCAGCGAATTCCCCTGCAGAGCGGACATCGATGAACTGGGCACCCTTGCTCTTCAACTCCGGCAGCATGGCCACGACGCGCCGTGAGTTCCACCACTTGTAGCCAAACCACGCCACCAAGGCGAGGTACGGCCAGTTGTTCATCAACCATTCACTCATACTTTTTTCCGCACTCCATCTTCAAAATAGCGGCAGCGTCCGCCATGGCCAACCATGGCGGCGCGGCTGCGGTCGAACTTATTCGACGTAACCCGGGTTCGGCAGCACAGCGCCCAGCTTGGGCGTATTCAGCGTGCGCGGGCTGACCTTGCCACCGCGCGCCTTAAGCCACTGCTCCACCACTTCCCACACCTGCTTGTTGCCCGCAGTGCGTGCCTCTTCGGCCACCGGTGCCCAGCCGGCCACCTTGTATTTCTTGTCGGCTTCAACCGGCTTGCCGTTCAGACGCATGTTGTCAATGCGCTTGCCCATGGCTGCCAGAGGATCACAACTGTATTGCAGCCCGCCCACACGCACCATGTCACCGCCCTGCTGGTAATACGGGTCGGGATTGAACAGGTTGTCGCACACGTCTTCCAGCACCGTCTTGATGGTGGCACCGCTCATCTCGGACACCGTGGCATACGAATAGGTGGTGGCCGTCATGTCCATCAGCCATTCGCGGGTAATGGCCTGGCCCGGCAACAGGCTGGTGCCCCAGCGGAAGCCAGGAGAGAACGCCAGGTCAGCGCCCTGCACATCCATCAAAGCGTCCAACAGCAACTGGTCGCCAGTGCCGTTGAAGTTGCCACGACGGTACAAGGTGCCTTCGGTGATGGCCAGCGTTTCCGACAGCTTTGCTTCATAAGGCGCGCGGATCTTGTTGATGAGCGCATCCATCTCGCGGTCTGCAGGCAGCATGTTGGAGAAGATGGGCAATAGCTTGTAGCGGAAGTCAGCAACCTTTTTGTCTTTGATTTCAAAGTCCAGGACACCCAGGAATTTGCTGTTGGATCCCGCATTGGTAACAATGGTTTTGCCACCCTTGTTGCTGACGATGCTGGCGACCGGCATGCCGTCGTGGGTGTGGCCGCCCATGATGGCGTCGATGCCAGTCACACGGCTTGCCATCTTCAGGTCCACGTCCATACCGTTGTGCGAAATGACGACGACGACCTGAGCGCCCTTGCCACGCGCCTCGTCCACCATCTTCTGCATGTTCTCGTCCTGAATGCCAAAGGCCCAGTCAGCCACCATGTAGCGGGGGTTGGCAATCGGGGTGTAGGGGAAGGCCTGTCCGATGATGGCGCAGGGCACGCCATTGATTTCGCGGATCACGTAGGGCTTGAACACCTGGTCGCCGAAGTCATTGGTCTTGACGTTCTGGGCGACAAAGTCAATCTTGCCGGCGAAGTCTTTTTCAACAATCTCCTTCACGCGCTCCATGCCATAGGTGAACTCCCAGTGGCCGGTCATCACATCCACGCCGAGCAATTTGCAGGCATCGACCATGTCCTGGCCATTGGTCCAAAGGGAAGTGGCAGAACCCTGCCAAGTGTCACCACCGTCAAGCAGCAAGGCACCGGGGCGGCTGGCCTTCAGTTGCTTGACCAGCGTGGCGAGGTGGGCAAAGCCACCAACCTTGCCGTAACGCTTGGCCGCCGTTTCAAAGTCAAGGCAAGAGAGCGCGTAGGCTTCGGCCGTGCCCGGACGCACATTGGCCGTCTTCAGCAGGTGCTCGCCCACGAGGTGCGGCAGGTTGCCCTTCATGCTGCCGATGCCCAGGTTGACGTTGGGCTCGCGGAAATAGATTGGCTTGAGCTGCGCATGGCAATCGGTCATGTGCAGAAATGACACCGAACCAAACTTGGGAATGTCGTACAGCCCGTTCATTGCCGTAGCAGCATGCGCTTCAGCATAAGTACCCAAGCCCATGCCTGCCATCGTGCCAGCGCCGATGACTTGAAGAAATTCACGTTTGGTCAGATTCATAATTTCGCCTTAACTGATATAAAGAAAAGACCGGATCACTCCGGTCTCAAAAATTTACTGGTTTACGGGTGACTTGGGGTCCAGCAGCAACGCAACCAGATCTCGTACCTGCTGCTCAGAAAGAATGCCCATGTGGCCGGCGCGCGGCATGTTGGAACAGGCGTTATAGGCCTTGCTGTTCCAGATGCGGCCCCAGGTGTACTCGACCATCAGCTTGGAGTCCGGACTCTTGGGGTCCGTTACCCCACGAATTTTTCCGTAGTTGTACAGGCTGGGGCCAATCGTGCCGAAGGAGATTTCCTTCTTGTCGATCTGGTGGCAGTTGTAGCAGTTGCCGCCGTTGACGGTTTTGGCATCGTCGGTCCAGGTCAGGCCACGGCCATTCTGCGCAATCTTTTCGCCCTCTTTCCAGTCACCCAGAAAGACGCCGTTAGAAGGCCATTGGATGGTCTGCAGATTCTTGGCTTCAAGCGCGCGCCCGAGTTCTTCCTCAATGGGCTTGCCGGCCACATCGGCAGCGGCGCACTCGCGATTGGTTTCATCGGTGTCCAGCACCGAGGCTTTGACGATGCCCTGATCGCGGAAAGACGCTTTGACAATCGATGCCGTGAGTTTGTCCAGATCCGCAGAGCCGGACATATTGGAACAACCGGCCAGTGCTCCGGCGATCGCCACGAACGCGATGGCAATTTTTGCTTTGGTCAACAACATGATTTCCCCTTACCTCAACGCTTGATCGCGGGAGCAACCGAGGCAGAGCCCTGGCTGTTCACACCCAGATACACCCCCAGGGCAATCGTGGCATCACTGCCGAAGCCCGGGTACGGAAAGCGCTGTTGCCGATAGCAATCGTTGAGGCGCTGCTGCATGCCCCACATCTGGCCGTTGGATACGCGGTAGGCGGGCCAGGCCGCAAAGCCAATGCCATCGCCCGGGTTCTTGGTCAGATTAGGTAAATCTTGCAGGCGGATGCGCTTCTCATCCTGGCCGTGACAACTGGAACATGCGAAATCGTGCGGGCCGCCACGTTGGAAGAAGAGCCGCTTGCCCACTTCGTAGAAGGTGCGCTCCTGGGCGTGCGCTTGCGACAGGTTGAACTTCATGCCCTTGGACTCCGCAGAAATCCAAGTGGCCAAGGCCGTCATATTGTTTTGCTCACCCTTGCCGAACGGAGTGTTCGCGATCTCAGCAGCATTCAGGCCCTGCAGGGTTTCCATGCAGGTCAGCAGGCGCGATTCCAGGTCTTGCACCCGGTTGGTATCAGCAAAGTACCGTGGCAACTCGGTAAACGCGCCCTTCACAACGCCGGGGCCTTTGCCCAGATCGCATTGCTCCAGCGTAGCTTTCTTGGGGCCGCGCTTTTGCTTCCAAAGGTCTTCGCCCTTGGCCTCAAAAAGGTCCGCCGGATTGCCGTCCTGCAGCATGGCACGGTATTCCTCAATGCTTTGGACGGCAGACTTTTGGGCGGATGCACCAGCACACAGCCCAGCCAGCAAAAACAACGAAACGTAGCTCTTTAATTTCATGAAGTCTCCAGCGGTTTTTTTATTTTTCGACTCCCCAAACGCACAAGGAGTGTGACGATCACACTCCTTGCATTCAAGCACCTGCTGATCAGGAAACGGTTGCTTCGTCGGTGCGTGTATCGCCCTTGCTGTCTTTCCAGGTTACGCCGACCTTGTCACCGGCCTTAGCACCCTTGATGGTGAATTGCAGGAACGGGTTCTTGGAAACCGCAGGACCCCATTCGCCGGTCAAAACCACTTTGCCATTCAGCGTAGCGCTGACTTCCTGGATGAACCAGGCGGGAACTGTATTGCCGGCTGCGTCTTTGCGCTGACCGGATTCCATTTCGTGACTCATCAAAACGCGCACGGTTGCCTTGTCGCCAGCTGCCTGGGCACGGATTCGCATCGGATCTGCCATGTGTATTCTCCTAAAACGTTGTCTAAATTAATCGTGGACTCAAGTGCGGGCGAATTAGCCGCCGCAACCACCCAAAGTGACCTTGACTTCCTTCTTGGCGAAGAA
>CAKZJN010000174.1 GCA_936943465.1 uncultured Rhodoferax sp. | reverse complement strand
GGCATCAAGAACATTGCCTTTACCCGCTACGTTCCGGCGGACCAGAAGGAGGCCTTTGAGCGCGCAGTGCGCCGCGATACCTCACTGGACCCTGCGGGCTATCCCGCTTTTGCCATCCGCCCTGCGGGCGAGCGCAGTGAGTATTTCGTAGCCGACTACCTGTGGCCGTTTGAGGCCAGCCGGTCGGTTCACGGGCTGGACATCAGCGCCCAACCGGCCAATCTGGCGTCCATGCGCTATGCCATGAACACCGGGCAACCTACGGCCAGTGGGCCGTTTGACCTGATTCAGGAAGTTTCCGAAAAGACTGGTTTTGTGGTCCGGGTGCCCGTGTTCACGCAGGAGTCCAACCGCCATTTTCTGGGTTCGGTCGCCGTCACCTTGCGGGCGGTGGACCTGTTTTCCAATCTGGAACGCGAGGGCGTGCTCAAGAACCTGCATGTGGTGCTGACCGATATGGGCTCCACCATTGCCGACATTCCGTCCAATCAACCCCGCACGCTTTACAAGCGCCACCATGTTGAAACGCAAGACATGCCTTCGGTGCAGACCTTCCCTGTGTATGGCCGCCAATGGAAGCTGGAGGTGCATCCAAGCGCCACCTACCTGTCGGCGTCGGAGCAGCAGACGCCGTTGCTGATTGGCCTGACCGGCAGCGTAATTTCGGTGCTGCTGGGGGTACTGGTGGGAATCCTGACACGGGCCCGCCAACGGGCACTTGAGGTGGCACAGACCACCGAGGTCTTGCTGCAAACCGTGCTGGAAAGTGTGCCCTTTCGCGTCTTCTGGAAAGACCAGGAGGGCCGCTACATGGGGTGTAACCAGCTATTTGCCCAGGATGCGGGCAAAGCCGGGCCACGGGACGTGGTGGGCCAAAAGGACGAAGCCATGGGGTGGGTTGAACAGGCCGATCTGTACCGACAGGACGACCACGCCGTGATGACTTCGGGGGAGCCACGCCTGCGTTTCGTCGAGCCCCAGACGACGCCGGACGGGCGGCGGATTTGGCTGGAAACATCCAAGGTTCCCCTGCGCAACGCCGATGGCGATCTGGTGGGCATTCTTGGCGCATACGATGACATCACCGAGCGCCGCAGCCAGGATGACGAGCTAAAGCAGCACCGCTTCCATCTGCAGCAGTTGGTGGCTACCCGAACTTCGGAACTGCAGGCCATCAACCAGCGCCTGAACGATACCCAACTGGCCATGGACAGCGTGGGCATCGGCATCCACTGGGTGGATACCGCGAGCCGCAGGGTGCTGGATGTCAATGGCTTTGCGGCCCGCCTGCTGGGCTACAGCGTGGAGCAAATGCGGGGCATGCCGATTCAGTCCATCGATCCCAATGTGAGCGATGAGCGCTTTGATCACATCGTGGAACAGGCGCGCCGCGCAGATCTGGTGCACCTGGAGTCGGAGCAGCGCGCCGTGTCCGGACGCATGGTGCCGGTCGATGTCACGGTGCACCATCAGGGCGCATCGGCCAATGACCCTGAGCGGCTGATCGTTTTTGTGGCCGACATCACTGAGCGCAAAGCGGCCGAACGGGAGTTGATCCGGGCCAAGGCCGCAGCCGAAGAGGCCAATACCGCCAAGAGCGCCTTTTTGGCCAACATGTCGCATGAAATCCGCACGCCGCTCAATGCGATTACCGGCATGGCCTTCCTGGTGCGCAAGGCGGGTTTGAGCGCAGAGCAGACCGAGCGCATGCGCAAACTGGAGGTGGCCAGTGACCACCTGCTGAACATCATCAACGCGATTCTGGAACTGTCCAAAATCGAGGCCGGCAAATTCAGCCTCTTGCAGCAACCGGTGCACCTGGACACGGTGCTGGGCAATGTGGTCAACATGCTGCGCGACCGGGCGCAGAGCAAGGGCCTGCAATTCGTCGTCGACTGTGAGGCCATTGCAGTGCCTTTGACCGGTGACGCCACACGCCTGCAGCAATGTTTGCTCAACTACGCAACCAATGCCGTCAAGTTCACCGAGCGGGGCCGGGTGGTGGTGCGGGTCGGAAAGGTTTCTGAAACGGAATCGGCCGTGATGGTGCGCTTCGAGGTGGAGGACACCGGGATTGGCATCGCGCCGGAGGTCATTCCCCGGCTGTTCAATGTGTTTGAGCAGGCCGACAACAGCACCACCCGCAAGTACGGCGGAACCGGCCTTGGCCTGGCGATCACGCGCAAGCTGGCGGAACTGATGGGGGGTGAAACCGGAGCCCGCAGCGCGTTGGGCCGGGGCAGTACGTTCTGGTTTACCGCGCTGCTGGCGAAGGGCACTGCCGGCCCGGCCCTGGAGGAAAGCATCCCCATGGAGGAGTCTGAGGCGGCCTTGCTAAGCGCGCACTCCGGACGCCGGGTGTTGTTGGCTGAAGATGACGCGTTCAATCAGGAAGTTGCCACGATGCTGCTGGAGCAGGTGGGCTTGCAGGTCGATGTGGCGGAAGACGGATTGCAGGCGGTGCAACGCTGTGCGACCGTGCAATACGACCTGATTTTGATGGATATGCAAATGCCCAACATGGATGGGCTGGAGGCTACGATCCGCGTACGCAGCCTGCCCGGCTATGCCCATACGCCCATTGTTGCGCTGACCGCCAATTCGTTTGCGGAAGACCGTGAGCGCTGTTTGCAGGTGGGCATGAATGACTTCATCAGCAAGCCCGTGGGGCCGCAAGTACTGTACGAAAAATTGCTGCGCTGGCTGACCCGCAAGGGCGTGTGACCGGAGCCTGGGCGCCGCTATGATGCGGCGCGAAATGCATTTCTTGGCACCGACCTTGCACAAATGCAAATTTGTTTTCATAATATGAAACACAAGGAAAACAATTTCTGCATTCACCATGGCAACTGCGAAACCCCCCGGCCCCACGGCGGACCAAACCATCAAGCGCATTTCGGCTGAATACGACTCTTTGAGCAAGCAGCTCAAGGTGATTGCGCTGCACATCGAGAAAAATCGCGACCACGTGGGCATTGAAGGTATTCAGGAAATGGCCCGCCAATGCGGCGTGCAACCGTCGGCCGTGGTGCGCTTTGCCAAGCATTTCGGCTTTTCGGGCTTTACCGAGTTGCAGGCCATCTTTCGCGAAAACCTGTCGCGCCAGTTGGCCCCCAGTCGCAATTACAAGGCCCGCATCCGCGACCTGATTGAATCGGGCTCCAACAACCTGTCGAGCGTGGACATTGCCAAGGAGTTTCTGGCGGGCAGCGTGGCCGGCATGCAGGAGCTCGAAAGCAGCCTGGATGCCGGCGCCTTCAAGAAAGCCGTGGACCTGCTTTGCGCGGCCGATTGCATCTGGATCGTGGCCTCGCGTCGCTCGTTTCCCATTGCCGCCTACCTCGACTACGCCCTGCAGCACACCGAGAAGCGCATTGGCCTGGTCAGTGCGCTCGGCAGCATGCACCAGGGGCAAATGCGCTCGGTGCGCAAGGGCGATGGGATGATTGCCATCTCGTTTGCGCCCTACGCCGAGGAAACCCTGGCCGTGGCCAAACTGGCGGCGGAGCGCGGCGCCAAATTGGTCGCCATTTCCGATAGCCGCATGAGCCCGCTGGCCAAACTGGCCCAGGTGACGCTGGTGGTGCAGGACAACTCCACGCTCGGTTTTCGATCCCTTTCGAGCACGATGGGGCTGGCGCAAAGCCTGTTTATTGCCATGGCCTACACCCTGGAATTGCCCTACAAGCCGACTGCGGTTTAGGGCCTTGCGCCAGAATTGCACACCGCATCCCAACCGCACCAAGCATGCCCTACACCATCGACTGGAAACGCAACGGCGCCATCAAACGTTTCAGCGGGCGGGTGTCTTTCCACGATGTGTTGCAGTCTGAACAGGACATTTCCAGCAGCCCGCATTACACCGGCTTGCGTTATGTCCTGTCGGACTACACCGGGGCCGACTACCAGGGCATCACTGACAGCCAGAAAGCCGACATCAACGCCCTGCGCATCGGCGGATTTATGGTGAATCCCCGCATCAAGTACGCCTTTGTGCTGCAAAACCCCGTGGTGCAGAGCCAGATCAAGGAAGCGGTGGCGGAGGCGGTCATGTTGCATGAAACCCGCACTTTTGAAACCTGGGACCAAGCCGCCCGATGGCTGGGGCTGCCGTCAAGCAGTTAAGCCTCGCCGGAGCTTGGCGCCGCTGCAAAGTCGGAACGCGAGCCCATTCTGGCCCTGTTGCCCGGCTTTTCCAGTGGTTGGTCATTGAAATGAAATTTAATTCGGATATTTTTTGGAAAAATCTTTTCAAAGCGGCTGGCAGCCTCTATAGTCGCCGGGTCGCCTGAAAAATGGCGCGTTAAGACACCCCCAGACTTTTTCGAATCGCTAGGAATCCCATGAAAAACGTTGCAGTTTTCGGCGCCGGCCGCATCGGTCGCATCCACTCCGCCAACCTTGCTGCCCTGAGCGGCGTTCAGCTCAAATACGTGTTTGACCCGGTGCCTGCCGCCGCTGCCGACCTGGCGCAGACGCTGGGCGCCGAGGTGGCGTCCATCGAGACCGTGCTGGCCGACAAGAGCATCGACGCGGTGGCCATCTGCTCCAGCACTGACACCCACAGCGACCTGATTTCCCGCTCGGCGGCTGCCGGCAAAAACATCTTTTGCGAGAAGCCGGTCGACCTGTCGGTGCCCCGCGCTATTGCCTGCGGCGAAGCGGTCAAGAACGCCGGTGTGGCCTGCATGATCGGTTTTCAGCGTCGCTTCGACCCCACCTTCAACAATGCCAGCCAGCGCCTGTTGGCCGGTGAAATCGGCAACCCCGAAATGCTGGTCGTGACCAGCCGCGACCCGGGCGCGCCTCCGGTCGAGTACATGAAGGCATCGGGCGGCATCTTCCGCGACATGCTGATTCACGACTTTGACGTGTTCCGCTGGATTCTGTGCAGCGACGGCGACGAAGCCGAGTGGCTGAGCGCCACCGCTTCGGTGCTGACCGACCCCGCCATCAAGGCCGTGGGCGACTACGACAGCACCGCCGTGACCATCCGCACCCGCAAGGGTCGCCTGTGCCAGATCAACACCACCCGCCGCGCCGCCTACGGTTACGACCAGCGCTTTGAAGTGTTGGGTTCCACCGGCATGTTGCAGTGTGGCAACCACACGCCCACCGAGGTGGTGGCCTGGAATGCCAATGGCATCAGGGCCGACAAGCCCGAAGCCTTCTTCCTGCAGCGCTACGCCGCGGCCTATCGTCTGGAGATCGAGCACTTCTTCGACTGCCTGCAAAGCGGCAAGCCGTTCCGCACGACAGTGGCGGATGGGGTTGCGGCACAAAAGCTGGCGGATGCGGCGACGCAGAGTGCGGCTACCGGGCAGCCGGTTCAGCTCTAACCCTTGCTAAGAGGCAGGGAGTCGGGGCGGCAAAGCGTCTTGCTCCGTGTCCCCCGGCCGCGTTGCGGCCTCCTCCTTTACCTGCGCAAAACGCTTCGCCGCCCCAACTCCCGTCTGGCGCTCGCTAACAGGCGTTGCAGGCCAACAGGGCGGCGTCGACTTTGAGGCGGGTTTGCTCGGTCAGGTAGTCCAGAAATACGCGGGTGCGCTCGGGCAAAAACTGGCGGCTGGGCAGGGCGGCGTACAGGGTTAGCCGTCCGGAAATCCAGGGGCGCAGCACGCGCAGTAACTCGCCTCGCATCAGGTACGGGGCGGCCAGGTCCAGCGCTACCGAGGTGATGCCGGCACCGTCCAGTGCGGCGCGTAGCAGGGTGTCGCTGTGGTTGACCCACAGGCCCGGGTCGACCGCCACATCCAGCGGGGCGTCGTTGTGGTCGGAGTCCAGCAGACGCCAGACACGCGGGCGTTGGTCGGCGGATTTGAGCCGGAGCACGTCATGGTTTGCCAGTTCCTGTGGGTGCACCGGCGCTCCGCGCCGCTGCAAGTAGCTAGGTGCCGCCACCAGAATGGCTTCGGTGGCCGACACTTTTCTGGCCACGACATCGCCGTCAAACTGGTTGTCGGTGGGCAGCAGGGTGACGTCAAAGTCCTGAATCGGCGGGTCTTCCAGCGCGTCGACTTCAATGTTCAGCAAGATTTTGGGATGCCGCTGGCGGAAGCCTGCAATCAGCGGCGCCAGCACATGGGTGGCCAGCACCGGGGGTGCCAGGATGCGCAGCACACCCGCCAGCTCCCGCGTGTCCAAGCTCACCGCGCGGTCAGCCTCGTCAATATCCTGCACGATGGCGCGCACCCGGCTCAGGTAGTTTTCGCCGGCCGGACTGAGCGACAGCTTGCGCGTCGTGCGGTGCAGCAGGCGCGTGCCCAGGTGCTCTTCCAGGTCGGCCACCAGGCGGGTCACCACGGCGGGCGACAGGTCGAGCGCGCGCGCAGCAGCGGCAAAGCCGCCCTCATCAATGACCTTTTGAAAAACCCGCATGGAGAGCAAGCGGTCCATGGTTTCCTTTCGCTATGCAAGTCGCCATTGTTGCCCAAGGCCGTGGTTGCGCCCTCTAAGATGCAGCCATGCAGGCCTCACGCCCCATTGTCTGGATCATCGGTTTCTTTGCCTTCCTGAATGTGTATTCCATGCAGGCGGTGCTGCCCATGGTCATGCAGGACTTCAACGCCACGCCGGTGCAGGCCGGTGCCACCGTGGGTGCCACCGTGCTCGCGATTGCGCTGGTGTCGCCGTTTATGGGCATGCTGTCCGATGCATTGGGGCGCAAGGTGATTCTGTGCACTTCGTTGTTCGCGCTCACCCTGCCGACCGCGCTGATTCCGCTGGCCGACAGCCTGCAGGCCATCGTCGTGTTGCGCTTTTTGCAGGGGCTGGCAGTGCCGGGGATTGTGGTGGTGCTGATCGCCTACCTGTCGGAAGAATTCAGTGCCGGAGGCGTGGCCCGCATGACGGCTACCTATGTCGGTGGCACCGTCATGGGCGGCTTTTGCGGTCGCTTTATCACCGGGCACGCGGGCCACGTGCTGGGCTGGCGCGGTGCCTTTCTGGCGCTGGCGCTGCTCAACTTGCTGGGTGCCCTGCTGGTGCTGTGGCGCTTGCCGCCCTCGCGCCACTTTGTCGCCAACCGCAACGCGCGCGGGGCCATTCAAACGCTGGGCCGGCACCTGAGCAACCGGCGTTTTCTGGCGATTTGCGCGGTGGGTTTTTGCGTGCTGTTTTCGCTGGTGGGCAGCTTCACCTATGTGAACCTGCATCTCGCCGGCGCGCCGTTCAACCTTTCCACAGCCGATCTGGCCAATGTGTTCGGCGTCTATCTGGTGGGCGTGGTGGTCACCCCCATGGCGGCGCGCCATGTGGTGCGGCATGGGTTCTTGAAAGCGGTGCTGTTCAGCCTGAGTTTTTCAGCGGCGGGGCTGCTGCTGACGCTGCTGCCCAGCCTGGTGGCGGTGATCGTCGGGTTGGCGGTGTGCTCGACCGGCGTGTTTATCTGCCAGTCGTCCACCATCAGCCACATTGCCGACAACGTCACCGAAGGCCGCTCGCTGGCCACCGGCATTTACTACCTGAGCTACTACGCCGGCGGCGCGGCCGGTACCTGGGTCGCGGGCCACGCCTACGAACGCTGGGACTGGGGCGGCTCGGTGCTGGCCATCATTGCGTTTCAGTGCCTGGCGGCGGGCATTGCGTGGGCGTTTTTGCAGCCCAGGCTCAAACCCTCCAGGGGTTGATCAGGCGCACACCCGTTCCTTCGAAGTCAGCCGTGTTGCGCGTTACCAGCGTCAAATCGTGCTGTAGCGCGGTGGCCGCCAGCAGGCTGTCCACGGCCGGTAAGGGGCGACCCGCGCTGCCCAGCAGCCGGCCCCAGCGGTCGGCCGTTTGGGCATCTACCGCCAGCAGGCGCCCCAAAAAGTAATTGGGCAGTTCTACCTCCAGCCAGTCGAGCAAAGGCTGTTGGCGCGCCGGGTCGAGCCGTTCAATGCCCTTGCGGATTTCACCCAGCGTCAGCACGCTGATGTACAGCGTTTGGCGCGGCCTTTGCGCAAACCAAGCCACCACTTCGGGCTGGGGCTGCTTGCGCCGCAGTTCTGACAACACATTGGTGTCTATCAGGTAGCTCAAATGCTTACCTCGCGCGGCAAGCTGGTGTCGCGCTCGAATTGCAGATCGTCTTGTTCGCACAAGGGTGACTGCTGCATGAAGTCCACCAGCGAATCGGGGTTGCCGCTCAGACGGTCAAACAGTTCGCGTGAAACCACCACCGCCACCGAACGACCATGCAGCGTAATGTCTTGTGGGCCGTGATCGGCCGCATGCTTCACCAACTCGGAAAAGCGCGCTTTTGCGGCTTGCATTTGCCATGTTTGCACGAAGCACCTCCGTTGTTTCAAAAATCTGACCAGACAGATCAGAATAGAGCAACTTTACCTGAAACCTCAGGTGCTGTCAGCGCTTACAACCCAGCTCGTGCGTTACCGGGGGTCCGGGAGTATTGGATTTGATCAAACACTCGCCATCGCATGACGGGAGCAAAGCCCACTATCATCCTCCCACCCCGGCGCCCTCGGCGCCTCACACAACACAAGGAAGTCACCCATGGGCGCGCAGTGGAAAGCAAAGGGCAAAGATCTGGTTGCCAATGCCAAAGGCAAGATGTTCACCAAACTGGTGAAGGAAATTACCGTGGCCGCGCGCAGCGGCGCCGACCCGGCCACCAACGCCCGCCTGCGCTTGGTGGTGGAACAGGCGCGCAAGGTTTCCATGCCCAAGGACACGCTGGAGCGCGCCCTGAAAAAGGGCTCGGGCACCGGCGACGATGCCACGAACTACGAGCGCGTGATGTACGAAGGCTTTGCGCCGCACCAGGTGGCGGTTATGGTCGAATGCCTGACCGACAACGTGAAGCGCACCGCGCCCGAAATGCGCGTGCTGTTCCGCAAGGGCCAGTTGGGCACGTCCGGTTCGGTGGCCTGGGACTTTGACCATGTGGGCATGATCGAGGCCAGCCCGGCCCAACCCGGTGCCGACGCCGACACCGCTGCCATTGAAGCCGGTGCCCAAGACCTGGAAGCCGCCGAAGAAGGCAACACCCTGTTCTACACCGACCCGGCCGAGCTCGACATCGTCAGCCGCGCCCTCCCCGCGCACGGCTTTACCGTGGTGTCGGCCAAGCTCGGCTACAAGCCCAAAAACCCGGTGGACCCCACCAGCCTGAGCGCCGAAGCGCTGGAAGAAGTCGAAGCCTTCCTGGCCGCCATCGATGGACACGATGACGTGCAAGAGGTCTACGTCGCGCTGGCTGGTTAGGGCACAGGCCGCAGCCGTGGCAGTCCGATAGAGGTGGAGCGTTGGGGGCCAGCCATGCCTGACTCAACATCCGTGGATAGCTACATCGCCAAGTACCCTGATGCCGTGCGCGTCCGGCTCGAATGCATTCGGGCCCATGTCGCATCGCTCTTACCGGGTGCAGACGAGAAGATCAGTTACGGCATCCCGACCTTCAAGCTCAGCCGGAACATTTTTCACTACGGTGCCTTTACCGGCCACATCGGCTTGTACCCGGGGGCTGCCGCCATCGAGGCACATGCCTCGGAGCTGGCCGCTTTCAAGACTTCCAAGGGCGCCATTCAGGTTCCCCACCAGATTCCGCTTCCGTTGGAATTGATCACACGTCTGGTCGAATTCAACCTGCGGGCTTTGTCCGTGCCCCGAACACGGAGCCCTAGCGTCCGGTCTTGATCAGGCGCAAACCGCTGCCAAAGGTCCAGAGGCGGGTGACTTCCACCACGTCGTAGTCCATCGCCAATTCTGAGGGGATGCGGGCATAGGGCGCCAGCGACGCGACGATGACGCGAATGGCATCGTCGATGCCCGCGATGCCGCTGGAACGCTTGAACACCACGCTTTCCACGCTGCCGTCCGCGCGCAGGGTGACGGTGACGATCGGGTTGGTGTACGGCCCGGTTTTGGCGGCCTCCAGGAATTCAAAGTCGCCGTTGAACTGCACGCGCTGGCTCCAGGCCTCGGCAAATACGGCCAACCGGTCATCCTGATCGGGTCGCCCGATAAGGGTCCGACGGCGCTGCTTTTCAGCCGGTGGTTCCACCGGTGGCGGTGGCGGCTTGCTGGCGGCTTGTTGGCGTTCCTGCGCACGGGCTGCTTCCTGGGCAATACGGGCGGCCTCGGCCCGCGCAGCCAGTTCGCGTTCCTGCCGCAGCGTCTCTTGGCGTGCCTGCTCTTGCCGCGCGGCTTCCTGCCTTGCCTGTTCCTGGCGCAAGGCTTCCAGCCGTCCGGCCTCCAAAGCGGCGGCCTGACGTGCAGCCTCGGCGCGTTGGGCGTCCAAACGGGCGGCCTCCTGCTGTGCTGCCTGGGCTGCAGCGGCACGGGCGGCTTCGGCACGTATTGCGTCTTGTCGCGCCGCTTCCTGGGCGGCCGCCTGGCGTGCCAACTCCTGCGCCGCCGCTTGGCGGGCTGCTTCTTGTGCCGCTGCTTGTCTTGCGGCTTCAGCGCGTTGCGCTTCCTGGCGAGCGGCCTCCTGTTGTGCGGCCTGCGCTGCAGCGGCGCGGGCGGCTTCCGCCTTTTGGGCTTCTTGACGTGCGGCCTCCTGAGCGGCGGCTTGCCGTGCCAACTCCTGTTGTTTTGCGGCCGCTTGACGCGCTGCTTCCTGGGCTGCCGCCTGGCGTGCAGTCTCGGCACGTTGTGCCTCTTGTCGGGCTTGCTCGGCGCGCTGTGCTTCCAGCCGTGCCGCTTCCTGCTGTGCTGCCTGGGCCGCAGCAACGCGGGCGGCTTCGGCCTTTAGGGCTTCCTGGCGCGCTGCCTCTTGGGCGGCGGCCTCACGCGCTTGTTCCTGGCGGGCCAGTTCCTGCTGCCGTGCTGCAGCCTGCCGTGCCGCCTCGGCACGCAGCGCCTCCTGGCGGGCGGCTTCGGCGCGTTGCGCCTCGAGCTTCGCGGCCTCCTGTTGCAATGCGGCCAGGCGTGCCGCTTCCTGAGCCGCTGCCTGTCGGGCTAGCTCGGCGCGTGCTGCCTCTTGGCGCTGGGCTTCCTGCCGTTGCGCTTCTTGTTGAATCGCAGCCTGTCGCGCCGCTTCGATGCGCAAGGCCTCCTGGCGGGCAGCTTCCTGGCGCAGCACCTCCACGCGCTGGGCCTCCTGGCGCGCGGCCTCGGCACGGGCGGCTTCCTGACGTACTGCCTCCGCCTTTTGTGCTTCCACCCTTTGGGCTTCCTGCTGGATCGCGGCCTGGCGCACCTGTTCTTGTCGTGCGGCCTCGGCGCGCTGGGCTTCTACCCGTGCCGCCTCCTGCGCCGCAGCCACACGGGCCGCTTCGGCCTGGGCAGCGGCCTGCTTTGCGGCTTCCTGTTGCGCCGCAATCTGCCTTGCCAGTTCAGCCTGTTGGGCCTCGGCTCGCGCGGCTTCCTGTTTGGCCAATTCCTGGCGGGCAAGCTCCAGTTGTTGCGCGGCTTCAAGTTGCGCCAGCTCCTGCCGGCGTGCTTCCTCAGCGGCGGCATCGATCTCCGGCGCAGGCGGAGGAGGAGTTTCGGCCTCGGCTACTTCCACCGGTTTTTCTTGCGGCACCACCGGTTTCTTCAAGGCATTTTTGGCGGCCAACTCGCGGCGACGCTCGGCCTGGCGCTGTCGTGCCGCTGCGCGCTCCAGTGCGGCTTGTCGCGCTGCCTCGCGGGCTGCCAATACTTCGGCTGGCATGAATCGGACGTTGGCGGGTGGGGCTTCAGCCGCCGGTTCGGGTGGTGGGGCGGCCGCCGGCGCGGTGGTTTCTGCGGCAGCGGGTAGCGGTTCGAGCTTGACGCTGAGGGCGGGTTCGACGCCGGTGCGGCTGCTGTCGTTGAACAGGGTTTCGGGCAGGCCGATGCCGGCAATGTCGAAGTGCAGGGTCAGCAGCAGCGCGTGCGCCAGCAGCGACAGCAGCACCGTGTTCATCACACGCGACTCGGGCCAGCGCCAGGGCGCACCGGCGCGACCCCAGACTATGGGCTCAGGCGGTAGGGTGTGCGAAGTCGCTGCGTCAAAATTCATGCGTTTGGAAAATACTGGCAGGCGACTTGGACATTTCCTCAATGCCGCGTCGCGTGACTATCCCGCCAAACGTTGGATTTTCGTGTGCAGGGGTGCTTTCAGCCCTCGATTTTCGCCGATATTTTTGTAAGTGAATGTGGCGGGCCCGCAGCCCTCAGGGGCGCGGCCATGGGTCGCGTGTTTACTTGGCGATCAAGCTGGCCAACTCAACGGCCGGATCGGCCACCTGCTGCGCGGTGGGGGACAGGCCTGCATCCAGCAATTTGCGCACCGCAAGGTGGTCCTTGCTGGCGTTGATGCTATCGGCCGCCAGCAGCTTGCTGCCCTGGAAGTGAAACACAGTGAAGCTGGCCGTGGCAAGGTCGCCGGCCATGTTGCCGCGCACGGCCCAGGCGTCTGCGCCCATCGACAAGCCTGCCATTTGCAACTTTTTGTCGTATTGGTCGCTCCAGAACCAGGGCGTGGCAGTGAACGGGCGGTCCTGACCCATGAGGGCGGCCGCTGCCGATTTGCCCTGTTCGGTCGCGTTCTGTACCGACTCCAGCCGCAACAGCGTGCCATCGGCCACGCGGCGTGCGGTGCAGTCCCCGGCGGCTACGATGGCGGAATCGCTGGTGCGCCCGCAGGCGTCCACCACAATGCCGCGCTCGCATGCCAGACCGGCAGCGGCAGCCAGTTGATCGTTGGCGTTCACGCCAATGCCCACCACCACCAAGCCGGCGGGAACCGCGCTGCCGTCGGCCATGCGCACGGCGCTCACCGCGCCGGTTGCATCCACTTCGATCGCCGCCACCCGGGCGTCCAGCACCAGATTCACGCCATGGCTGCGGTGCAGCGCGGCGTACCAGTCCGACAGCACCGGCGCCAGCACGCGGCCTAACAGGCGCGGTGCGGCTTCCAGCACGGTGACCGTCAGACCCTTTTTACGTGCCGTGGCCGCCACTTCCAGGCCGATAAAGCCGCCGCCAATGACCACCACGCCCAGGCTCTTTTCCACGCACGTTGCCATGTGCGCCGAGATCGCTGAGGCATCGTCCAACGAGCGCAGCGCCAGCACGCCTTTGGCATCGGCGCCAGGCAGGTTCAAGGCGCTCAAGGTACGCGGCGTGGAGCCGGTCGCCAGCACCAGGCCGGTGTAGGACAGTTGGCTGCCATCGGCCAGCGCCACGGTCTTGGCAGCACGGTCAATGGCTTGCACGCTGCAGTCGGTGCGCAAGCGGATGCTTTTGCGCGCCAGCACCTCGGGGCTGCGCATGACCAGTTGGGCGGCGTCCATTTCACCGGCCAGCCAGGCTTTGGACAACGGCGGGCGGTGGTACGGCGCATGCGGCTCATCAACCAGCAAGTGAATAGCACCGGCAAAACCCAGCGTGCGCAAGGCTTCGGCGGTTTGCACCCCGGCCTGGCCCGCGCCAATGATGATGACGCTGTCTTCGGCCTGCAGCGGCGTGCTCATTCCTGCGTCTCGGGCAGGCGGATGATCAGGCCTTCCAGCGCGGCCGTGGCCTTGATCTGGCAGGCCAGGCGGCTGTTGGGCTTGCGTTCGGCGGCCACGTTTTCCAGCATGTCGAGTTCACCGGCGCTGGCTTCGGGCAGGTCACCCAGGCGGGCTTCGTCCACATAGCAGTGGCAGGTGGCACAGGCGCACGAGCCGCCGCATTCCCCCACGATGCCGTCAATGCCGTTGGCGGTGGCGCCCTGCATCAGGCTCCAGCCGTCGTTGAGGTGGATGGTGGTGGTTTGACCGTTGGATTCGATGTAGGTGATGTTGGCCATGGGGCGTCTCCAAATGCAAAAAAAGGCGCTGCCAGCTACTGGCAGCGCACCCTTGTGTGAAAGCAGATTATTGAGTTTTTAACGCGAGCACCAAGGGGCTGCGGAAAGTGCTTGATGGCATCCACGGCAACTGATCGGCCACGCGCGTGTAGTCGGGCACCACCTTGTGGAACTCGTCAAACGCAATCTTCACCGCCAGGCGGGCAATCGCCGTGCCCAGGCAGGCATGCACGCCGCCGCCAAAGCCCAGGTGGCCGCGCGGCTTGCGCGTGATGTCGTACACATCGGGGTTGGGGTACTGGCGCTCGTCGCGGTTGCCCGATCCATAGGCCAGGCAGACAAAGTCGCCTTGCTTCATGGTCTGGCCGTGCAGCTCCACGTCTTTCATCAGGCGGCGGCGGAAGCGCTGGGCCGAGGTGTTGAAGCGCAGGCTTTCTTCAATCGCGTCGGGCAGCAACGCAGGGTTGGCCACCACGGCACGCCGGGCTTCATCGAAGCTGGCCAGGTTGTAGGCAAACATCATCATGAAGCCGCCCAAAGACTCCACACCCGCCATGATCAGCGTGGTGGTGGTCAGCAGCACCTCGCGGTCGTCGAGGCGGTCGCCGTCAATTTCGGCCAGCGCAAAGTTGCTGATCAAGTCGTTGCGCGGCTCCGCGCGGCGCATGGCAATGACCTTGGCGGCGTAGTCCTGCATCCAGTTGTAGGCGGCAATGTGCTCCGGGCCCTTGGCGCGGGTACGGGCATCGCTTTGCACCATCAGCACCGCGTTTTCGCGCACCTCGTGCTCGGGCACCAA
>CAKZJN010000173.1 GCA_936943465.1 uncultured Rhodoferax sp. | reverse complement strand
CAAAGCCTCGTAAGCATGCAAGTCATCCAGAAAGAAGTTGGCCAAGCCCTCTTGCCACAGGTCCGAATGGTTGCTGTTGCAGGCGTTTAGCAGATGCGTGACGCGCCATTGGCCGCTGGCTAGGTCCTTCATCACAAAGGCAATGTGCGAATAGCGCAGACCATATTGCGATAAATCCTGACCGACTCGGCCCAACAGGGCGATGCGGGGCTGCAGTGTTTCAAGGCGCTGGTGCACCCGATAGGCCGCCTGAAAGGCCTGCTGAATCGAGGCCGGCTGCGGTTGTTTGTCGGAACAGGGCGTACCGGCCAGCGCCGTGCCGGCCAGCCCCAAACAGACCGCCAGCGTGGCGGCAATGCGTATCCAGGAACGCATGGCTTACTTCACCATCGACTGGTGCAGCAGCAACTGGCCCACAGCATTGGGAATAAAGGCCAACAACTGGCCCGAAGCCATCAGTGCATAGCCGGTCGATTCGGCCACCACCACCAGGCTAGAACCGACCACAATGGAAGCACCCTTAACCGCTTGGGTGGAGACCTTTACCAGCACGGTGCTGCCGGTTGCGACCGCTTTGATGGTGAGCGTCACCACTTCGCTGGCACCTTCAACCACACCGACCACCAAAAACGCGCCGCCCAGACCGAGCGCTGCCGATGCTTCAAGGGGTTTGCCTTCCAGGGAAAGAACCGGGGACGCCAGAATGGCATAGGCCGCAGAGCCCAAGGCCTGGCTGCTCTTTTCGCTTTGGGCCCAGGTGGCGGAGCACAGGGCTGCGCCGAGCAGCAAAACGGAAATAAATCGCTTAGACAACGTCATGAAGGGGCTCCCTGCAGGTTGCAGACAATGAATAAAGTTGAGAACCAGCTTACAACGCTTCAGGGGCCTTGCAGTTGACGCCCCGCAAGGACGCCCGAATCAGGCTCCGTGGGCAAGCTCTGGCGCGGCATGCAGGTGCGCATCGACCGCGCGACGGTCGTCAAACACAAAACAGCCGCCGGAGTAGTGGTCGCCGCCCACTTCTTCAAAATACTTCAGGATGCCGCCTTCGAGTTGGTAGACATGCTCGATGCCCAGGTCTTGCATCAGGATCGCCGCCTTTTCACAGCGGATGCCACCGGTGCAAAAACTCACCACGGTTTTGCCTTCGAGTTCGGCCGCGTGGTCGCGGACCGCCTGCGGAAATTCGGTGAACTTGGTCAGCCGCCAATCGATTGCGTTATTGAATGTGCCGGCGTCCACCTCGTAGTCGTTGCGCGTGTCCAGCGTCACCACCGGCCGCCCCGCATCGTCATGCCCCTGGTCCAGCCAACGCTTGACAGTTGCGGGCGCCACCGCCGGCGCACGCCCCTCGGAAGGCCGAATCGTCGGGTGGTCCATCCGAATAATTTCCCGCTTCACCTTGACCAGCATCTTCTTGAACGGCTGCGTATCCGACCAGCTTTCCTTAGGCACGATGTCCGCAAACCGCACATCGCCATGCAGTTGCGCAATAAACCCCCGCACATACCACTCGGGACCGGCAAGAAACAAATTGATCCCTTCCTCAGCCAGCAGAATCGTCCCCTTCAACTGCAACGCCAAAGCCCGCTGCAACAACAGCTCCCGCAACACCTCCGCATCCGGCAAAGGTACAAATTTGTAAGTGGAAATGTTAAGAATAGAGTTCACACCCGGAATTTTATAGACCCAAGACATCGCCCGGAATCTACGACCGCCACCCCAAAACTAGAGCCCAACAAAATCAGTGGCAACGCCACCCCCGTAATTCCGCATTCGGCGATAAGCAACCAAATCGGCTGTTGGTATTGGGCACCCCTTACCCCGACGGGGGGTAAGGGGCGGGGGGGATGGGGGAGTAAAAGAACCAGCCGCAAACCTACAATGCAAACATGTTTATCCACCTCCGCCTCCACACCGAATTTTCCGTAGTCGACTCCACCTGCCGCATCGACGAGGTGGTCAAGGCAGCGGCCAAAGACGGGCAACCGGCGCTGGCCATTACCGACCTGAACAACCTCTTCGGCGGCATCAAGCACTACAAAGAAGCGCGGGGGAAGGGCATCAAACCGCTGCTGGGCGCCGAGGTGGTTATCGAGGGCCTGGGGGCCGATCTGCTGGCCGTGTCCCGCATGATTTTGCTGGTGCAGAACAAGCAGGGTTACCTGAATATTTCCGAATTGATTGCGCGGGCGTTTACCCAGAACGTGGTGACCACCGGTGGCAAGCAGCAGGCGGTGATGAAACTAGCCTGGCTGAAAGAGCTGAACGAAGGCCTGATCTGCATTGCCGGAGCGCAGGCCGGGCCGGTGGGGCAGGCGCTGGTGCAGGGCGACACGGCCCGCGCGCACGATGTGGCGCTGCAACTGGCGGGGATTTTTCCGCACCGTTTTTATCTGGAAGTGCAGCGCGCCGGGCGCAGCGATGACGAGGCCCATGTGATGGCCACGGTGAAACTGGCGGCGCGCATGAAGCTGCCGGTGGTCGCCACCCACCCGATCCAGTTCACCACGGCCGACGACTTTGAGGCCCATGAAGCGCGCGTCTGTATTGCCGACGGCGAGGTGCTGGGCAACGCCAAGCGGGTGCGCCGCTTCACCCGCGAGCAGTATTTCAAGACGGCTGCGCAAATGGAGGCGCTGTTTGCCGACATTCCTTCCGCGATTGCCAACACGGTTGAAATTGCCAAGCGCTGCAGCCTGACCCTGGTGCTGGGCAAACCGCAGTTGCCCGACTTTCCCACGCCCGAGGTCAATGGCCAGAAGATGTCGCCGGAAGAGTATTTCCGCTACGCATCCCTTGAGGGCCTGAAGGAACGCATGGTGCATCTGTTTCCGGATGCAGTGGAGCGCGAAGCACGGTTACCCGAATACCTGGAACGGCTGGAGTTTGAACTGGCCACCATCTTGAAGATGGGCTTTCCGGGTTACTTCTTGATCGTGGGCGACTTCATTAACTGGGCCAAGAACAATGGCTGCCCGGTCGGGCCGGGGCGGGGTTCCGGTGCAGGTTCACTGGTTGCCTACGCGCTCAAAATTACCGACCTGGATCCGATCAAATACAAGCTGCTGTTCGAGCGCTTTTTGAACCCGGAGCGGGTCTCCATGCCCGACTTTGATATCGATTTCTGCCAGACCAACCGGAACCTGGTGATTGATTACGTCAAGAGCAAATACGGCAAAGATGCGGTGAGCCAGATTGCCACCTTCGGCACCATGGCCGCGCGCGG
>CAKZJN010000172.1 GCA_936943465.1 uncultured Rhodoferax sp. | reverse complement strand
CCATGCACCACATGGCCCGAAATGCAATACGGGCGGCCCAGCAGGCGGGCGGCGTCCTGCATGCGGCCTTCGCCCAGCGCCTCGCGCACCGCCGAGCTCGACACGCGCAGGCGGTGCACCTCGTAGCTGTTCATGCGCGCCACATCAAAGCCGTGTTGCACGCCCATCAGGTCCAGCAGGGTGTAGTCGCCGGCGCGCTTGGCACCAAAGCGGAAGTCGTCACCGACCAGCACATACTGCGCGCCCAGGCCTTGCACCAGCACGTTTTGCACAAAGGCGTCGGGCGACAGGCCGGCCAGGCGGGCGTCGAAGGGCAGCACCACGGCTTGGTCCACACCGCATTTGGCCAGGTCTTCCAGCTTGTCACGCAGGGTGCCGACGCGAGCCGGAGCCAGTTCGGGTTTGTTTTGCACGCCGGCAAAGAAGTCACGTGGATGCGGCTCGAAGGTCAGCACGCAACTCGGCACACCGCGTTGGGCGGCCTCGCCGCGTAAGAGCGAAAGCATGGCCTGGTGGCCGCGGTGCACACCGTCAAAGTTGCCAATCGTCAGGGCGCAGGCGGTGGCCACGCCGGGGTGATGGAAGCCGCGAAAAACCTTCATGGTTTGGTATCTTTTTGATAGCAAGCGGTGCAGTCCCGCTGTGCTTGTGTAGCAAAGTCGTCATCGAAACCCTGTATATTGTCACCGAGCGCGGCATCCTGTCCCAGTGGGGCGCGGCGCATCAGACATTTGCAGTCCGGGTTGGTGGTTTTTGTAACCGTTGATGGAGGTCGTTTGTGAAAGTCTTGAAGTTGTCGGCGCAGGGGCTGCCTCAGTCCTGGATCAGCCTGGAGCAGGCGGTCATCCATTACGCAGCCGGTGAAGTGCGCTGGGAGTCGGGTGGCGAAGTGGCGGTGTTCCATGGGGGGCACAACGCGCGTACCGGCCAGCAAAGCATCATTCGCGTCAACAGCATCATTGGCACCCGTGGCGTGCCCAACATCAACCCGTTTAACCTGCGCCCCGGTCTGACCAACGGCAAGCTGTTTGCGCGCGACCGCAACATCTGCGCCTACTGCGGTGGGCTCTTTCACGAAAGCGATCTGACCCGCGAGCACATCATCCCGTTTGCGCAAAACGGCATCGACACCTGGATGAACGTGGTCACGGCCTGCAAGCCTTGCAACCACCGCAAAAGCAGCCGCACGCCCGAGCAGGCGCACATGCCGCTGCTCTACGCGCCCTATGTGCCCAGCCTCTGGGAAGACTTCATTCTGCGCAACCGCCGCATCCTGGCGGACCAGATGGAGTTTTTGATGGCCCATGTGCAGCGTTCGTCGCGCCTGCTAATTTAGATGCTCGCCACGCGACCGGGCCCCTACGTGGACCGGTTGCCCGATTGTTGGGGAGTTCTTTTTTTGGAAGTCCTGCCCCATGAACCATCCTTTTTTCGTTTCCGGTGATTTGAACGGTCAGCGTCGGGCTTTGCTGCGTTCGGCAGCGGGATTGGCGGCCGTGCTGCTGTGTGGCGTGACCAAGGCCGCCGCTGGCTCTGCCCTCCAAGGCGAAGCCGCCGGCTTCTCGGCCCACGTCATGCTGGCCAAATCCTGGCAGTCCGGCATGGACCCTGCGGGCTATCTGGTGAGCGAAAAGCTCGACGGCGTGCGGGCCCTATGGGACGGACACAGCCTGCGCTTTCGCAGCGGTCGCCCGATTGCGGCACCGGCCTGGTTTTTGGCGGGCTTACCGGCGGTGGCGCTGGATGGCGAGTTGTGGCTGGGGCGACAGCAGTTTGAGGTGCTCTCGGGCACCGTGCGCAAGACGGTTCCGGTGGATGCCGAGTGGCGTGCGCTGCGTTACATGGTGTTTGACCTGCCCGAGGTAGCGGGTACGTTTAGCCAGCGCGCCGGCCGTCTGGCCGAGGTGGTGGACAGTGCCCATCAGCCCTGGCTGCAGGCCCTGGATCAGAGCCGCATGGACTATGCAACTTTGCAGACGCGTTTGCACGAGGTCGTGGCTTCCGGTGGCGAGGGGCTGGTGTTGCACCACGCCGACGCGTTGTGGTCTGCGGGGCGTAGCGATGGCTTACGCAAAATGAAAGTCGAACCGGATGAAGAAGGCCGCGTCGTTGCGCAGGTACCCGGTCGCGGCAAATACGTAGGCCGCATGGGTGCACTGCTGCTGGAAACTCCCGAGGGTCAGCGTTTTTCATTGGGCACCGGCTTTACCGACGCCCAGCGCAGCAACCCGCCGGCCGTGGGTTCCTTGGTGACCTACCGCTACCGGGGCCGCACCGCCAGCGGCCTGCCCAAGTTTGCCAGCTACTTGCGCGTACGTGAAGCGCAGTCGGAATAGAAGTTTGTTCTGCCGTAGGGCCGCCCCAAGGAAGAATGCGCCCCCTCGGGGGCAGCGCCCCACACGCAGTGGGGGAGCGTGGGGGCCATGGCCTTCAAGCAAACACGCCGGCGCTGTCCTGCATGCGCTCGGCCACCTCACCGAGGTGGTGCAGCGTGTCGCCAAAACTCATTTCCAATTGGGTGAGCTTCTTGAATGCGTGGCTAACGATGTACTCGTCGGTCACACCTATGCCACCATGCAACTGCACGGCCTGTTGCCCGACAAAACGCATCGAGTTGCCCAACTGGAACTTGGCGCGGGCCAGTGCCGCACGGCGCTCAGCAGCGGGGCTGTTGAGTTTCAGGCTGGCGTAGTAGCTCATGGAGCGGGCCAGTTCGAGTTGCATTTTCATGTCGGCCACGCGGTGGCGCAGCGCCTGAAAACTGGCAATCGCCACACCGAACTGCTTGCGCGTGTTCAGGTAGTCGGCGGTGATGCGCAGCGTCTGCTCCATCAGGCCGACGCCTTCGGCACAGGCGCAGGCAATGCCGATATCGACCGCGTGTTCCAGCGCTTCGCGACCCTGCATGGTGATGAGGGTGGCGGGCGCTTTGTTGAAAGCCACCTCGGCTGCGCGACTGCCGTCCTGGGTGCCGTAGCCCTGGGTGCGTACGCCGCTGGACAGGCGCTCCACCAGAAACAGGGCGAGCTGACTGTTCACGCGGGCAGGCACCAAAAAGGCATCGGCCCGGTCGCCCACCGGCACCACGCTCTTGCATCCGCTGAGCACATAGCCGCCGGGCACTTGCGTGGCCTTGGCCTCACACACATCGAGGCGGTAACGTGCGGCGCGGTCCTGGTAGGCCAGGGTGACGATGGCTTCACCCTGCGCGATGGCCGGCAGCCACTGG
>CAKZJN010000171.1 GCA_936943465.1 uncultured Rhodoferax sp. | reverse complement strand
GTGGCCACCGTCTTGTTGAGTTCTTTTGTTTACAAGGGCTACTGCCGTTACCTGTGCCCGCTGGGGGCGGGTATGGGTTTGCTGGGCCGTTTGCGCCGCTTTGACTGGATAGCGCGGCGCAGCGAGTGTGGTCAGCCCTGCCAGCGTTGCCGCAGCGACTGCGCCTACCAGGCGATCGAGAAAAGCGGTCGGGTGGACTACGACGAGTGCTTCCAATGCATGGACTGCGTGGTGATTTACGAGAGCGAGAGCCTGTGTGTTCCGCTCTACAACAATGCCCGCAAAGCCGGCGTACAACCCGTTATTCCGATCATCCCGGTGGAAGGGGCCCGATGAAACGCAGAAACTTCATGCAGTGGGGCATCGGGCTGGGCACGGTGATGGCCGCTGGCGGTGCCAGCTTGGCGGCATCTACAAAAAACGCGGGTTCTTTGGAGTGGCGCAGCCGGACATTCAATGCCATGGGCACCACCATGGCGTTCAAGGCGGCCCACGCCGACGCAGACCGGGTCGAGCGGGCGCTGGATGCCGCCGTGGCCGATATTCGCCGGATCGAAGACCAGATGAGCCTGTTCCGCCCGGACAGTGCTTTGAGCGAACTCAACCGGACCGGCGTGCTGCACCGACCGCCCGCCGATTTGTTGGCCGTTTTGCAAACCGCCCAGCAGGTTTCCCGGCGCAGCGGGGGCGCGTTTGACGTCACGGTGCAGCCACTTTGGCAGACTTTTGATGCGGCCCAAAAACAGGGCCGTCTGCCGACCATCCCTGAAATTGCTGCGGCGCGCAAACGGGTGGGCTGGCGCGCGGTTGACGTATCCACCGACGCCATCCGGCTGACACGCCCGGGCATGGGCATTACGCTGAATGGCATTGCGCAAGGCTATGCGGCCGACAAAGTGAAGGCGCGCTTTCAATTCATGCAAATAGACCATGCGCTGATCGATGCGGGGGAGTGGGCTTCGCTGGGACAGCCTGCGCATACCGGCGACTGGACGTTGGGAATTGCCGACCCGCGCGATGCGCAGCGGCTGCTGACGGGCATGGCGATGCAGGGCGCTTGCGTTGCGACATCGGCCGATGACCAGTGCGCGTTCAGCCCTGACTTTGCACACCACCATATTTTTGATCCGCAGACCGGCGCCTCGCCGACGGAGCTTTCCAGTGTGACGGTACTGGCGCCCTCGGGGGTGCTGGCCGACGCGCTGACCAAGGTCTTTTTCATGGCCGGGTACGACCGCGCATTGCCACTGGCCCGATCCTGGAAAGTGGACGTGCTGGTGGTCGACAAACTCGGGCGCTGGCAGGCAAGTCCCGGTGTTGCATTGCGCCGCAGTTGACGGAGCAACGTGACCTGCTGCAATTTGGAACACTGTGACAGCGTGTGACGAGCCGCTGGACCCTCGGGACGCATCAGACTTCGTATAAACCCTGAATTTGGCGCTGGAATTCCCCAAAAAAGGTGGGCCTTTTGCGTCATCGCAGCTTGGCATAGTCCTTGCGGAATTGACCCTACGGGCGCAGCTTCTGCACATCGCAAAGCCGCCCGGAGTCACTTCCCCGGAAGTGGAAACCGCTAACAAATTGCCAGGAGACAAACCGTGAAACTGAAACTATTAGCCTTGCTCATGACGGCCGCTGCCGCGCATGTGTCTGCGCAGGTCACTGATGCCATGATCGCCAACGATGCTGCCGACGAAAGCTCCGTGCTGAGCTGGGGTATGGGCACGCAAGGTCAGCGCTTCTCTTCCCTGACTGCCATCAACACCAAGACCGTCAAGAACCTGGCACCTGTCTGGTCCATGTCTTTCGGTGGTGAAAAGCAGCGCGGTCAAGAATCGCAGCCGCTGATCTACAAGGGCAAGATGTTTGTCACGGCCTCTTACTCGCGCCTGTTCGCGGTGGACGTCAAGACCGGCGAAAAGCTGTGGAAGTATGAGCACCGTCTGCCCGAAGGCATCATGCCTTGCTGCGACGTGGTCAACCGCGGCGCTGCCCTGTATGACAACCTGGTGATTTTCGGTACCCTGGACGCCCAACTGGTGGCTCTGGACCAAAACACCGGCAAAGTGGTTTGGAAAGAAAAGATTGACGACTACGCAGCCGGCTACAGCCAGACTGCTGCCCCCCTGATCGCTGAAGGCCTGCTGCTGACCGGCGTGTCCGGCGGTGAGTTCGGCGTGGTGGGTCGTGTGGAAGCACGTGATCCCAAGACCGGCAAGATGGTCTGGACCCGTCCCGTGGTTGAAGGCCACATGGGCTACAAAGATGGCAAGGAAAACGGCATCTCCGGTACCACCAACGCCACCTGGCCCGGTGAAACCTGGAAGACCGGCGGCGCAGCCACCTGGCTGGGCGGCACTTACGATGCCAAGACCGGCCTGGCCTACTTCGGTACCGGCAACCCCGGCCCCTGGAACAGCCACGTGCGTAAGGGCGACAACCTGTTCTCTGCCTCCACCGTCGCTATCGACGTGAAGTCCGGCAAGATCGCCTGGCACTACCAGACCACTCCCAATGACGCTTGGGACTTCGACGGTGTGAACGAGTTCGTCACCTTCGACATGGACGGCAAGCGTATGGGCGGCAAGGCCGACCGTAACGGCTTCTTCTACGTGATCGACGCCACCAGCGGCAAGCTGCAAAACGCCTTCCCGTTCGTGAACGGCAACACCTGGGCCAAGAGCATCGACATCGCTACCGGTCGTCCGAACTTCGTTCCGGAAAACCGTCCTGGCGACCCGGCAGCTTCCGCTGACGGCAAGAAGGGTTCTTCCGTGTTCGCAGCCCCTGGCTTCCTGGGCGGCAAGAACCAGATGCCCATGGCCTACAGCCCCAAGACCAAGATGTTCTACGTGCCTACCAACGAATGGGGCATGGACATCTGGAATGAGCCCATTTCCTACAAAAAGGGTGGTGCTTACCTGGGTGCCGGCTTCACCATCAAGCCTCTGTACGACGACCACATCGGCTCACTGCGCGCCTATGACCCCAAGACTGGCAAGATGGCCTGGGAAGTCAAGAACAACGCGCCTCTGTGGGGTGGTGTCCTGACGACTGCTGGCGACCTGGTGTTCTGGGGCACGCCTGAAGGCTACCTGATGGCCGCTGATGCCAAGAACGGCAAAGTACTCTGGAAGTTCCAGACCGGTTCCGGCGTGGTGGCTCCTCCCATCACTTGGCAACAAGACGGCGAGCAGTACATCAGCGTGGTTTCCGGCTGGGGTGGTGCGGTTCCGCTGTGGGGTGGTGAAGTGGCCAAGAAGGTTAACTTCCTCGAGCAGGGTGGTTCCGTCTGGACCTTCAAGCTGCCCAAGAGCTGATAGCACGTTGATCTAACGTAACCGGGGGGTGCTGAGCGACTGTTCAGCCGCCCCCTTTTTTTGCCCCAAAAAGCATGAAAAACTTTCTGATTCCCCTCTTGTTGTTGTCTGGCGCGTGCCTTGCGGCCGAAACACCCGCAGAGCAGTCCCCCGTTATGGCTTTGGCCAAAGACAGCGGATGCCTGACTTGCCATGCACTGACCGAAAAAATCGTTGGTCCGGCCTATTCCAACGTGGCAGAAAAGTACAAGGGCCAGGCCGATGCAGCGGCTTCGCTGGCGCAGTCGATCCAGTATGGATCCAAAGGCAAATGGGGTCGTATTCCCATGCCGCCTCACCCGTCGCTGAGTGTGGAAGACATCAACAAACTGGCACGTTGGGTCATGACGGTCCAGAAGTAGTCGCATGGCCTGCCGCCCGTTGCGCAGCTACTGGGTCATCGCGTACTGCTGGCTTGCTGCCGGCGGCGCGTTAGCTCAGGACAGCAACCGCAGCGACTGGCTGCGCAATCCGGCCATGGGCAATTACAAGGCCTATGCCGAGTTCAAGATGGCGCATTACGACTTCGCACGCGAAGTCTGGCAGACCCTCGCCGAGGTGGGCAATGGCGATGCGCTGTTCAATCTGGGCGTGCTGGCCGAAGATGGCCTGGGTGAAGTGCGCAACATGGCTAAAGCCGAGGCGCTGTACACCAGCGCCGCTGCCGCCGGCAATTTCAAGGCGCAGTATCGACTCGGCGTGCTGTACCTTGCAGGCCAATTGCTGCCGCGTGACACCGCCAAGGCGCGTTTGTATCTGACCCAGGCGGCAACCCACGGCGACAAAGATGCGCGGTCCATGCTGGACGCGTTGGGTCAACCCGAAGCGCAACTCTCTCCCTTGCTGGAAGCCGATTTGCTCAGTGGCCGTGGCGAACACGCCGCTGCTGCAGCGCGTTACCGAGCGCTGGCCGATGCCGGGAATGCCGATGCCCAAACCCGACTGGCCTGGGCCTATGAGGCCGGGCGCGGGCTAGCGCCTGACTTGTCCGAGGCGGCCCGGCGTTTTGAAATGGCGGCGCTTGCGGGTAATGCCGAAGCCCAATACGCGCTGGCAGTGATGCTGCGAACCGGCAAGGGCCGTGCGGCCGATGCCAAGCAAAGCACGTTGTGGCTGGAGCGGGCGGCGGCCCAGAATCATCCCGCCGCAGTAGCCGCCTTGGCCTCACAAAATTCGAATCAAGCCCAGGCGCAATAAGCCATCAACCCCAGACGTCGCTGGGCAGTTGGGTCTTCTTGCGGTAGATCGTATTGCGCGACACCCCCAGCATTTTTGCCGCGACTGACACATTGCCTCCGGTGGAGCGCAGTGCCTGCGCCATCGCCTCCAAAGCTACGTTTTCGAGCTTGGTCGACTCCGGGCTGGAAGGTACAGACTCCCGTGCGGCCACCGCAGGCGGCTCGATCTCGATGCGAAAACCCGGGTAAGCCACTTGTTTGACCGTAGCCGGCGGCAATACCTTGTCGGCCAGATGCGCCTCTTCCAGGAAATCATCCGGCAGGTGATGCAATTGAATCTCCGTGCTGTCCCCGGCCATCACCACCGTTGTGCGCAGCAGATTGAAAAGCTGGCGGAAATTGCCGGGCCACGGGAACTGGTGGAACATGTCCAGTACTTCGGTGGAAATGCCCATCGGCGTGACGGTATGGCACACGCTGGCCAAAATTTTGCGCGTCACCACTTCCAGATCCTGGCGCTCGCGCAAGGCGGGCAGCCGCACGACCAGGCCGTTCAGGCGGTAATACAGGTCTTCTCGGAACTCGCCCTGGGCAATCATCTCCTTCAGGTTCTTGTTGGTGGCGCAAATGACGGCCACGTCCACCTCAACTTCCTTGCCGGCTCCCAGCGGGCTGACCTTGCGCTCTTGCAGCACGCGCAGCAGGCGCGCCTGCAGGTGTTTGGGCATGTCACCAATTTCGTCCAGGAACAGCGTGCCCCCGTTGGCAAACAGCACTTTGCCGACTGAACCTTTGCGTTTGGCGCCAGTAAAGGCACCTTCTTCGTAGCCGAACAGTTCAGACTCGATCAGGGTCTCGGGGATGGAGGCGCAGTTGACCGACACAAAATT
>CAKZJN010000170.1 GCA_936943465.1 uncultured Rhodoferax sp. | reverse complement strand
TGGTGGACACGACCAGTTCAATGAAAGATGTTCCGCAATGAAAACCAAAGTACTTCTAGTAGATGATCACGCGATGTTTCGCGAGGCATTGCACATCATGCTCGACCGGGAGGCCGGTATTGTCGTGGTGGGTGAATTGGGTAGTGGTGCGCTGATTGAAGAAGCGGTGGCAAGGCTACAACCCGATGTGGTCGTAATGGATGTGAGCATGCCGGGCATCAACGGCATCGAGGCCACACGCATCCTCATAGCAAAGTACCCCGCGTTGAAGGTCGTTGCGCTTTCGGCCTACAGCTACAAGCAATTTACGATGGAAATGCTCGATGCGGGAGCAATCGCCTATGTGGTGAAGTCTGCCGCAGGTGAGCTGCTTGTGCATGCCATTGCAAGTGCAGCAGCAGGCAAAGCCTTTCTTTGCCCTGAGGCCACGGCGGTGCTGGTGGACTCCAGCCGGGTGGGGGCCAAAGCAAGCGCATCCAATCCAAAATCCGCCCAGTTGGGCCGGCGCGAAGCCCAGGTTTTGCGGATGTTGGCGTTGGGAAAGAGTTCTCCACAAATCGGCGCGGACTTGCACATCGCCACCAGCACGGTGGATGTGCATCGGCGCAACATCATGAATAAGCTGGATCTGCACACCGTCGCGGAGTTAACCACCTTCGCCTTGCGAACCGGGCTGACTAACCTTTACCCAGCGACATAGGCACGCTATGTTGGCAGAACACGCGCCAGTTTTTTTGCTACCTGCTTGTGCATAGGCAATTGACTACTCTTCATAAAACTGAACCCTATTGCGCCCCTTTCCCTTAGCTTGGTACATCGCACTGTCAGCCCATCTGAGGGCATCTTCCGGATTGATTTCATGGTTCACAAAGACCACCACACCTATGCAGGCCGAACAATGATGCTCGACCACCGTGGCCGCAGAGCGCAACGCTTCAACCGATAGCAGGTAGGGCAGCGCCAGACTGGCGCGAATTTTCTCGGCGACCACTCGCGCCTGATTGGTTGATTCCCCCTTATCTCGATCCAGGTCCCCCAGCAGCACCACAAACTCGTCGCCTCCAAAACGTGCCACTGTGTCGACTCGACGCACGCAAGACAGCAGCCGTTTGGCAACCTCGATCAACATCAAATCACCCACCCAATGGCCGTGCGCATCATTGAGCGGTTTAAAGTTGTCCAGATCGATGAACATCAAGGCCCCATAGCAGGCGCTGCGTTTGCTGGCTGCCATTGCTTGATTCATTCGGTCGCCGAGCAATCTGCGGTTGGGCAGTTTGGTCAGCACGTCATAGAACGCCATTTGATGAACCTGCCCTTCTTCCGCCTTGCGCTCCGTGATGTCGGACGTGATGCCCTCGCATCCAATGACTTCGCATGATTCGTTCCTCATTGGAATCGAATTGGTCGTATGCCAACGCCACGAACCGTCCAAGTGGCGAATACGGTATTCGATGTTGTGCTGTGGCCGCCCGCCCTGTAACACTTCTGCCATGGAGGCCATGCAGTTTGCAAGATCATCTGGGTGCACAAATGGGATAAATGCATGGCCAAGCACATCGCCAATTGGATGCCCCAGCAACTCGGTCCAGGCATTTGACACAAATGTAAAAATGCCCTCTCTGTCGAGCGTGTAGATGATGTCGTGGCTGTTCTCAATCAGCAGGCGATACTTTTCTTCGCTGTTGGCAAGGGCCACCGTGCGTTGTGAAACGCGCTGCTCCAGGGACTCGGCCAACTGGTGGTTGACATCGAATTGGTCCCCTAGCAACCCTGCCATTTCCCTGAAATTCCTGATGAGCTGATCAAACTCCGTCAGATTGCTGCGTGGCCAAACTGGCTGCATGCCCCGGCCAAGATCTGCGGACAAATGTTTCGTGAAGGCGCTGAGTTCCTGTGTTCTTGCTGCCACCTTGCGGCTCAAGAACTCCGCCAGCACCATGGCCGACAACAGCACCAAAAACAGCAGCGCCAACTGATAGGTATAGCGCTCATACAACACCTTCTGAAATGGCGCGACCGGTTGTTCTAAAACCAGGTGCCATTCAGCGAAATCTCCAATGGTTGTGTCCGACACATAGAAAGACGACCGCCAGCGTTCCGATAAGGGCGTGTTGGGTGGCACCATTGGTTGCCACTGTGAAAGCGTCTGGTCCAGTTGACTCAGATTGCCCAGACCGCGATCGATGGCCGTCATCATCTCTTGACCCTTGCGGTTGCTCAATATGACATTTCCGTTTCTGTCAACCAGGGTAAAGACAGTTGCATCACCTTCAACACTCTCTTGCAGGTGCTCCCGAAGCTGATCCAGGCTGAGGCTGCCGCTGATAAGACCGCCATAGTGGCCGCTGATTAGAAAAGGGGCCAATATGCTTACAACCGGCGCGGGATGCCCGACTCGGCCCATCACAACTTCCGAGAGCATGGGCTGGCCTGTTTGTTTCAAGGTGGGGATGAAGGGTCGGTCCGCATCGTTCTTGCCGATGTTGGACGCGCCAAACTCATCCACCAAAGGTGAGAGGGCTGTGGTTACAGAATGTTGGTCCGTTAGGGAGATGCGCTGAAAGTTTTTTCCTTCAGCTTGTGCTTGCTCCAGCTCAGACTGCATCTGTGAAGCCGGGAGCTTCTCAGCCATTTTTGCCAGGTAAGCAACGATCATTCTTCTGTCCTGAACCCAGAGCTCGACGTAATTGTTGATAACCCGGGTGTTTCTTAGCATTGCCGCTCGGATGCTTAGGTCAGCATCCAGAAAATCGTTGTGACTTGCCACCATCAGCAGGAAGAGCGCGGGATACAGGGCAAAGACGGCAAGCAGGTTGTAGACCAGATCGCGGTAGGCAATTTGTCCGGTTTTTGTTGCCAGCACGAACCCAGTGAACATGAGTCTGGCGATCAATGCATTGGCGATGCCATTGACGGCCTGTTTGGTCATCACAATGGTCGTGTTCTCAATGGGCACATCCATGACGCCGAGATAGAACACATAGACCAGCGGCATTCCGATAGAGAGCCAGTAGATCCCATCGGCAAGCACCAATCCAAATTTCTTCCGGCGCATGATCCAAGCGACCGCGGCTACTTCCAAGGCCACTATGACGACGGCATAGGGGTGATTCCATAGCAGGAAGGACAAAGCGCCGATCAGGGTGGCGGCCACAACACCAGGCCAAGCACCAAAGAATTGCAAAGCCAGCATCGCGAAGATGCTTCCAAACAAAAAATCTATGTTGAGAAAAATCGGATACTTGAGGTAGTTGCCAGCCAGCCCAGCAACGACCAGCAACGCAAAGGCCAGGCTTCTCTGCCAAATGGGCAAACCTGTCGCAAGCTTTACGTCCACTTGAGTTCCTTTTCTAGGGACCTTTACTCCATTGACCACGCATGCGGCGTGCGTGAAGCCCAAACCGGTTTGCTCGCTAACGCCATCCAACCAGATGCTTTGTAGCACCGTGTTTATTAGGCGAGATGCGAAAGATCATTTGCGGCAAAAGTCATCGCCTGTAAGTGCATGCCGTCGCTCAGCGCTACGTCCTGCTGTCTCACAAATATTTACCTGATTTCAGGTCGTCAATTCAGCCCATTGAGGTATGGCGGGCGCGGCCCTTGGCGCTACTCTTGCCTTATGAGAAGCGTTACTGAGCCAGCACCCGTTCAGATGGAGGCGCCTGGCCTACACCGAATTTTCCCGTACGGATGTCGCGGTCAATGTCCCTTGCTAACTGGATAAACGCCGGTGAGCAGTCGTGTGGGTTCTTGACCTCAAATGGAAGTTGGATAGCGACAATAGAACCAAGTGAGGACCACTTTTGCATTCAACCTGGAGTTGACCCTTTGCCATCGAAGTGCATTGATCTCGCTTTTGAGCCAAACTGCGTCATGCCCACCGCCGCCGCGTTTTCACACCCCATGCCACTCGCCCTGCCCAAAGTCGATATTTCGAGCCTGGTCACTCCTGGCGCATCCGAAACACAAACCACCGCCTGCCATGCCGCCCTGTTCGACGCCATGGCGAACACGGGCTTTGTCATCCTGCAGGGCACCGGCGTGCCGGCCGACACCTTGGGAGCGATGCGGGCTGCCGTCAAGGCGGTGTTTGAGGCGCCGCGCAACCACTACCGCGACTTCCAGGTGCAAAAGGACAACTACCGTGGCTATGTCCCGCTGGGCTATTTCACGCCCAACGACGGAACGCAACGGCCCGACCAGTACGAGGCCTGGAAACTGCATTGGAACGTGAGCCCGGAAGACCCGCTGCGCCAACGGTGCGCGCTCTACGGCCCCAACCGGTGGCCGCCCATCGCGCACGATGTCCGCTCCGCCGTGTTGGCCTATTGGGCCGCCATGGACCAGCTCAACGCCACCGTGCTGCGTGCCCTGGCGCAAGCCTTGGGTATGGACGCTGATGCCGTGCTCGCCTTGCTGGACCAGCCGCTGACCAACATGACGCTGTTGAACTATCCGCCGGGCAGCCCTGACAGCGACCACTGGGGCATCCACCCGCACAAGGACTTCAATTTCCTGACCTTTCTGGCGCACGACCCGGTGGAGGGCCTGGAGGTCCGAACCAAGGGCGGCGAATGGGTGGACGCAGGCTGCGAGCCGGACGAGTACTTGGTCAACATCGGGGACATGCTGGAACTGCTGAGCGGCGGCCGTCTGGTGTCCACGCCGCACCGGGTGATCAACCGCAGCGGCCTGCAGCGGCAGGCGTTTCCGTACTTTTCAGTACCGCGTTTTGACGTGACCGTGGAGCCATGGCTACCCCCGGTTGCCGGCTTTGAGCGCGCCGCGTTGCAGTCCGGCGCAGCCAGCCATGCCATTTGGTATTCGAACTGGCCGGATGAAGCCGTTAGCGACAAAGCCATCGACTTGGGCGACTACCGCTAGTCCCTTTACGGAAACGGCGGGCGGGCTTGAATTTGCGACTGCAAAGATTGGTAACTGGCTAAGCGCGGGCCACCCAGGCGCACGGCCTGCGCGATGGCATCGACGGCGGCGTTCCTGTTGCCCAAGTCCACTTGTGCCTGCGCGAGGTTGTTCCAGGCATCGGCATAGTCCGGCTGCAGCTTGACGGCGGCTTGGTACGCCGCGACGGCAGCGGGCACATCCTTGTCGGCATAGGCGCTGTTGCCCAAGCCCAGTTGCAAGGGTGCATCGAGCGGCCAGCGTTGCACTGCAGCCGTGTACACGCGGCGGGCTACTGCAGGGTGCGAAGCCTCCAGCGCCGCTGCACTGCGCGCCACCGTACCTGCATCGGCACTCACCGGCAGCACGCCGGGCGCCAGCGCCAGCATGGCCCAGTGGTTCCCCCGCGCCCAGGTGCGCTCAAAGGTAAACAAAGACATTTCCAGCCGCTCGGTTTCGCCCGAGTGCAGGGTGATGGTGTTGCGCTCCAGGTTGTAGCCGATCACCACGGCGTAATGCCAGACCGGCACCAGCGGCAAGGAGAGGTTTTGCAGCACCAGCACCGGGTGCCCCGCTGCCACCTCTTGCAGCAGCGCCCGCACCGACGGCTGCAGGGTGAAGGCGAACAGGCCGCGCTGGCGCGTCGCGGCCAGCATTTCCACCTGCAAGGATCCCTTGCGCGCGGGCAGGTAAACCTGCTCTACCAGCGCCTCCGGTGACACCGGAACGCCCGCTGCCGTCATCACCATGGCCAGCGATGCGGGGCCACATTCGTATTCCTTTTGGGCGAAAAAGGGAACCTGGGCGTTGTCGGCAACCGGTGCCATGGCCGTTTGCAGCGCGTCGCCACGCAACTGGCTCACCTGGGGCGTGGCGCAGCCCGCGAGCACAGCACAAAAAAAGACCCCCGCAAAAGCGGGGGCAAATTGCACTGAACGGAAAAAATTCATCGAATCGATCGGGTAAACGGATACACCTTCGTCAGACCCAGAATGTCAGTAATCAGCAGCACGATGAACACTGTGAACATCATGCTCAGAATGTCGCCACCGGCTGGGACTTGGTCGATACGACCTGCGAGTTGGTTCACTTCGTCGTCGGTCATGGCCTGCACCCGCGCCTGCGCCTGTTCCACGCTCAGCCCGCGTTCAGCCAGGCCGGCGCGCACATCTTCACGGGCCAACACGGCGCTGACTTTGGCACGCGCGTCGGTTTGGGCCGTTGTGGCAAACGATTCGGTGCTGGACACCATGCCGGCCTGCGCGACCATGGG
>CAKZJN010000169.1 GCA_936943465.1 uncultured Rhodoferax sp. | reverse complement strand
TCGGGCGTGGCTTCAATGAAGTTGCCGGCCGAATACACCTGAAACAGGCGCATGCCTTCGCCCTGGATCTGGCCGCCGAAGATCAGCGACACGTTGAAATCCACGCCGCTTTGCTTGAGCGAAGCGGCGTCGCGGTCGTACACCTTGCGGATGGCCGAGCCCAGCACGCGGGCGGCGTCAAACATGCTTTTGGCATTCCAAATGGTGATGCCTTCCTCGTCTGCATCGTTCTCCTTTAGCCGTTCCACTTGCAGGATTTCGCGCACGGATTGCGAGATGCTCAGGTTGCCGGCCGACAGCAGCACCATAAAGCGGTCGTCGGCCTTTTCGTACACGATCATCTTGCGGAAGGTGCTGATCTGGTCGAGCCCGGCATTGGTGCGGGAATCGGAGAGGAACACCAGACCGGCGTTGAGTTTGATGGCGACGCAATAAGTCATTTTTCTTGGGGTTGCGGGTAAAGCTAAGAGTGTAAATGGCGCGGCAGGCCCGGCCTTGAGGCAAGAAATGAAGGTCGACTTTCATTATTTTCTTTGGGTTGCCCATGCGCCTGCGGCGTCCTACGATTGCAACTAGGGAATGCCGCGTGCCAGCGGCAAGTTAGAGGGAGGAAAAAAGTCATGGTCGCAAAAGACCCACACCAAGGAAAAGTCATTGCCGATGCCGCAAACACTTTGGCAGCCGGTATCAACCAAACTGCGCTGAAAGAGCGCCTCTGGAATATTGCCCAGAATGCATTGGGCGCGGAAACCTGCCCAGCCACTCGCAGCGATGCGTTGCATATGGTGCAGACCGAGCTGTGCACCCTTTGCAAGGAGCAGCAACTCATTGCATGCGGCGGTTACCACAATGAAGATTGCGACCTGGTGCACATTGTCACGGCAGGCAAACGACCTGAAGGCATGCGATAGGCCCGCCCAAAGCCTTCACTAGGCCTTGGCGGTCAGGCCCTTCAGCACATACAAAGCTTCCAGCGCTTCGCGCGGGCTCATGGCGTCCGGGTTCAGGGCGCTGACGGCCAGCTCCACCGCCGACGCCGTGGCGACCTCTTGCACCGGCGGCGCGGCAAACAAGTCCACCTGGCGTTGCGACGCGGTGGCCTGCGCCTCCAGTGCCTCCAGCGTGTGCCGTGCCTGATTCAGCACGGCGGCGGGCATGCCGGCCAGGCGCGCCACCTGCACGCCGTAGCTCTTGCTGGCCGGGCCGGGTTCAATGGCGTGCAGAAACACAATGTCGCGGCCCGCTTCGGTGGCGCTCACATGCACGTTGAGCGCGGCGTGGTGGGTGGCCGGGAATTCGGTCAGCTCAAAGTAGTGCGTGGCAAACAGCGTGAACGCCTGGGTCTTGTCGTGCAATTGGGTGGCGATGGCCGAGGCCAGGGCCAGCCCGTCAAAAGTGGAGGTGCCGCGACCGATTTCGTCCATCAGCACCAGACTTTGCGGTGTGGCAGCATGCAAAATTTGTGCGCCCTCGGTCATCTCCAGCATGAAGGTGGACTGCGCATTGGCCAGGTCGTCCGCCGCTCCAATGCGGGTATGAATGGCATCAATCGGCCCCAGTGTGCAGGCGCTGGCCGGCACATAGCTGCCTATGCTTGCCAGCAACACGATCAGCGCCACCTGTCGCATGTAAGTGGACTTACCGCCCATGTTGGGGCCGGTGATGATCTGCATGCGCTGCTTGGCGCCCAGGCGGGTGTCGTTGGCAATGAAGTTACCGCTGCTGAGTTCGGCCAGCCGCGCCTGCACCACCGGGTGCCGGCCCTGGCTGATGTCGATGCAGGGTTGCTCCACAAACTGCGGCGCGCACCAGTCCAGCGTCAGCGCGCGCTCGGTCAGGGCGCATAGGGCATCCAGCGCGGCCAGTGACTGCGCAGTGCGGGTCAGCATGGGCACAAAGCCTTGCAATTGGTCCAGCACCTGCTCAAAAAGGAACTTTTCACGGGCCAGGGCCCGCTCCTGCGCGCTCAGGGCCTTGTCTTCAAAGGCCTTGAGTTCCGGCGTAATAAAGCGTTCGGCGTTTTTGAGGGTCTGGCGGCGGCGGTAGTCATCGGGCACTTTGTCGGCCTGGCCGGTGCTGACCTCAATGTAGAAGCCATGTACGCGGTTGAACTGGACGCGCAAGTTGGCAATGCCGGTGCGCGCTTTTTCACGAACTTCCAGGTCCAGCAGAAACGCATCGCAGTTGGTCTGAATGCCGCGCAACTCGTCCAGGTCGGCGTCAAAGCCATCGGCAATCACGCCACCGTCGCGCACCAGCGCAGCGGGCTCGGGCGCAATGCTGGCGGCAATTAAGGCGGCACAGTCGGGCGGGCAGGCCATTGCCTGTGACAGGCCACCCAGATCGCCATCTAGCGGCTGCAACTGCTGTGCAAGGCTTTGCGTTTTTTGCAGCGTCAGCAGCAGCGCCACCAGCTCACGCGGACGCACCTGGCGCAGCGCCATGCGGGCGGTGATGCGCTCCACATCGGCGCAGCCCTTGAGCTGCGCGCGCAGGGTTTGCCACAGATTGCTGTGGGGGGCGGTGTGCAGCGTGCGGATGGCGTGCAGGCGGCGGCGCGCTTCTGCGCGGTCGCGTTGCGGCTCCAGCAGCCAACGTTTCAGGGCGCGGCTGCCCATGCCGGTCATACAGGTGTCCAGCAACGAAAACAGGGTGGGGGAGTCTTCGCCGCGCAGGGTTTGGGTAAGTTCCAGGTTGCGCCGGGTGGTGAGGGGCAGGTCGATCAGTGCGTCGTCCCGCTGCACCTGCACGCTGCTGATGTGGGTCAGACGCCGCCCTTGCGTGTGCTC
>CAKZJN010000168.1 GCA_936943465.1 uncultured Rhodoferax sp. | reverse complement strand
TTTTGTGCCGACTGGTTGTTGGAACTCAGGTGCTGGATGTACTGGAACAAGTCGATCGTGCCCATCTTTTCGGGGCGCAGCACGGCGGCTGAAACCATCTCGGCCGTCACGCCGGTGGGCCAACGCAAGCTGTCGCTGAACACGCGGTCCACCTGGCCGGCCCGCGACGGGGCCGAAGTGAACTCGGTGCGGTCCACCTGACTTAGTACCCAGTCGTCGTGCTCACCAAACACGGCGGTTTGCCCTAGCGTCACCGACACCAGGTGCCCCACGTTGTCAAACTCGAAGATGCGCACATCTTTCATGTTGCCGTCGCTGGTAAGCGAGCCCACGTTGATGGCGTAGCTGGCGTAAGACTGCTTCTCTTTAAGCCAGGCGCCGGTCTTGCCCACCGAGACCTGCCCTTGAAAACGCGCCTTGAGCAACTGCGCCGTTTTGTCGGCGAGAGGGGCCAGGTAATCGCCCACCGCAAAGGTGAACACACCAAACGCCAGACCCAGGGAGAGCAGGGTGCGCAGTGCCCGCCAGGGCCCTAGACCGCTGGTTCGCAAAATTGTGAACTCCGAGCTTTGGGCCAACCGTGCCATGACAAAAATGGTGCCAATCAGCACGGTGATGGGCATTAGCTCGTAGGTGTGGCTGGGAACCATCAGGCCGATGTAAATCAGCGCCTGCGGGATGCGGTAACCGAGCGCAGACGCCTGGTTGACCGACTGCAGTTCTTCCACCAAGTCAAAAAAGAAGAACAGCGAGAGGAAGCCCAGCGTCACCATGGACACCGCAATCACCACTTCCCGGTACAGCAAACGGCGAACGGTCTTCATGGCTTCTCCTGTGCCGGTGGCAACAGGCTGCGCCGGCGCAAGCGCAGAGTCCAGTTGTTGTTGCGCTTGGTCAGCCACAGCAGCCCCAAACTCAAGGCACCACCGTGCAGGGCCACCATAAAGGGCGTGAACTGGACTTGCGCGGATTCGACCCAGCTTTTGCCCAGCAACAGAAAGTTGAAATACACGACAAAGATCAAGAAGGCGAAACCCAGGTTGGCCGAACGTCCCACGCGCGGGTTGGTTCCTGCTGCGGCCAGCCCAATCACAATGAAATTGAACGCAGCCAGGCCCAGGCCGAGACGCCAAGAGAGCTCGGCCAAATGCTTGGCAGTGGGGTTCTTGATGAGTTCCAGCGTGGTCAGGGAATTGGATGGCACGTAGCTGCGCTCGGACATATCGTCAGCGCCCACGCGGGCTCCGTATCGCGTGAATTCACTGACGGTCAGTTCGGACTTGCCGGTGGTGCGCTCCAGTCGCTGGCCGTTTTCGAGGATCAGGAACTTGTCCGGGCCAATCACTTCAATGCGGCCGCTACGGGCCGAGGTGATGGTTTCTTTGCCCAGTTCGGTGGTGGCAATGAAGACGTTGTTGCCGACTTGCTTGTTTTCGGAGTTCTTCTCTATAAAAAAGACGCGGTCACCGCTGGCCGACTCCTGGAACTGGCCTGGCTCAATCCGCGCGATATCGCCGCGCTTTTCATAGCGGTCACGCAAGTCCTCAATGCGGCCAAACGACCAGGGAAGGATGAAAAACGCCAGCGCCAGGATGGCCACCAAAATCGGCCAGGCAAAGCGAAACAACGGCTTCAGTAAGGATGCCAGTCCGTGTCCACTGCCGAACCAGATCACCATCTCGCTGTCTTTGTACATGCGCGTCAGCACGCTCAGGATGGCAATGAACAGGCTCATGGAAAGAATCGTCGGCATGTCGGCCAGCACGGTGTAACCCATCACAATCATCACGTCGGTCGGGTTGTACAGGCCGCGCGAAGCCTGACCCACGGTGCGAATCAGCGTCATGGTCATCACCACGGTGGCCAGCACCACCAGGGTGGCCCCGAAACTGCGTGCCAGTTCTTTGCGAATGGAGGAATGGAATAACATTGCGACGAAGGAAGAGACCGAATTATGAACTTTGAACTAAAGCCCCTGAGCCTCGCTGAAGTTGCCGCTGAAAAATGCGATGCGGTACTGGTTTTGATGGGCCAGGAATTCAAGCCCGCCCGCGATGGTTTTTCGGCATTTATCGGCCGCGCGCTCAAAGACGGTGACGCCCAGACAGCCGCCGGAAAGATCCTGTCGGCCTACCAGCCCGGCATGACCCAAGCGCGCAAAGTGGTGCTGGCGGGCATGGGCGATGGCAGTGCCAAGTCGGTGCGCAGCGCGGTGGTGGCTGGTTTGGCGGCCGTAAAGTCTGATCGGCTCAAACGGCTGGTGCTGGCCTTTGCGGGGCCAGCCTCGCCGGCCGCCATTCAGGCTGCGGTTTCAGCAGTAGCGGACGCGACCTACAGCTACACCACCACCAAATCCAAGGCCGAACCGCGCAGTTTGCAGTCGATCTGTGTTGCTGCTGCCGCGGACCTGAAGCCCGCGTTTGATCGCGCAGTGGCGGTCGTGGCGGGCGTTGAGATGGCCAAAGAATGGGCCAATCGCCCGGCGAACCACGCCACGCCGACCCTGTTGGCCAAGGCGGCGCAGGGGCTGGCCAAGCAGGCCCGCGTGACTTGCGAAGTGTTGGGCCCGCGCGAGGCAGCCAAATTGGGCATGGGCGCGTTCATGGCCGTGGCGCAGGGCTCGGAAGAACCCTTGCGCTTTATCGTGCTCAAGTACAGCGGCGCGGCCAAGACGGTGGCGCCGACGGTGCTGGTCGGCAAAGGCATTACCTTTGACAGCGGCGGCATTTCCATCAAGCCGGCAGCCGAAATGGATGAAATGAAGTTCGACATGTCAGGCGCGGCCAGCGTGCTGGGTGTGTTTCGAACCCTGGGCGAGCTCAAGCCCGCCATCAATGTGGTCGGTCTGATTCCAGCCTGCGAAAACCTGCTCAATGGTCGTGCGGTCAAGCCGGGCGATGTGGTGACCAGCATGAGCGGGCAGACCATCGAGATTTTGAACACCGACGCCGAAGGGCGACTGGTCTTGTGCGATGCGTTGACCTATGCCGAGCGTTTCAAACCCCGGGCTGTGGTCGATATTGCCACCCTGACCGGGGCCTGCGTGGTGGCACTGGGTGCGGTGCGCAGCGGGCTGTTCTCGCCCGATGACACGTTGGCCTCTGCGCTGGCGGCGGCAGGCGATGCGGCGCAGGACCTGTGCTGGCGTATGCCGCTGGATGACGAATACGCAGAAGGCCTGAAGACCCAGTTTGCCGATGTGGCCAATGTGGCCGGACGCATGGGCGGCGCGATATCGGCGGCCAAATATTTGCAGCGCTTTACCGCCAAGTACCCGTGGGCGCACCTGGACATTGCCGGCACCGCCTGGAAGAGCGGCGCAGCCAAAGGTGCTACCGGACGCCCGGTGGGGCTGCTGGTCGAATACCTGTTGTCGCAGCCCGCTAAAGCGTCTAAATAAGTGGCCACCGAAGTCGCATTCCACTTTGGCGCCCCTGATCGGGTGGCCTACACCTGTCGCCTGTTGCGCAAGGCCACGGCGCGCGGTGCTCGCTTGGTAGTGCGCGCCAGCCCGGCCGAGCTGGCCGATCTGGATGTGGCCTTGTGGAATGTGGGTGC
>CAKZJN010000167.1 GCA_936943465.1 uncultured Rhodoferax sp. | reverse complement strand
ATGATGGGCCCCAGCGTGGCGCTGGCCACCACCACGGCACCGGCAAAGCCGCGCGTGTATTCCGGTTTTTTGAGCATCTGGCGGATGGTCACCAGGCCGGGCCCAGCGGCATCGGCAATAGCGCTGCCGCTCATGCCCGAAAAGATGACGCTCACCAGAATGTCCACCTGCGCCAGCCCACCGCGCATGCGTCCCACCAGAATGCGGCAGAAGTCAAAAATGCGTTCACTCACCGTGCCCGCGTTCATGATGTTGGCGGCAAACACAAACAGCGGTACCGCCAGCAGCACGTAGCTGTTGTAAAGGCCATTACCCACCTGCTCAGCCACCAGACCCAGGTCTTGCCCTTTCACCAGAAGGTAAGCCACGCCCGACGCCAGCATGGAAAAGCCAATCGGCATGCGCAAGGCCATGCCGGCCACCAGCACACCGCCCAATGCCCAGAGCGCGTAGTTCATGACAGATGCAGCTCCGCTTCCAGGCCCTGCCCGCGCACGGCACCCCAAATCGCCCAGGCGCTACGCAGCACCAGTGCCACCATCAAGACCACGAAGGGCATAAACACCCACATGAAGGGAATGCCCAGCACCGGGGTGCTCTCGCGCTGCATGAAGTGCACATAGTCCCAGGTACCGGGAATGGCCACGGCCGCCAAACCGCCCACCATCAAGTTGCCTGCAATGCGCATGGCTTGACGCGTGCGGCGACCGGCCCTGTTCCAAAGCAGGTCAAACACCACATGCTCGCGCTCGGGCACCACCGTGGCCGCGGCCCAAAGAATCACCCACACGTAGAGCACCACCGCAGCCTCATCGGTCCAGGGCAGCGGCTTGTTGAATCCAAAACGCGCCGTCACCTGAACGATGAACACCACAAACAAAGTGAGAAACAAAGCGCCGCCCAAGCCCCGAGCGGCGGTTTGCAGAAAGCGCAGCAGCTTCACAGGCGAGCGTTACGGGGTCGCGTCATTTGGTCGCGTTGATACGATCCAGCAGGCCCTTGGGCCAGACCTTGGCGTAGTCCGAGTTCTGGTAGGCCGCCTGCACCGTCTTGTGGAAGGCGTCGAGGTCGGGGGTAGTGACCTGCAGGCCTTCTTTCTTAAAGAAGGCCACCAATTCGCCCTCTTCCTTGATGCGGTTTTCGTTGTTGTAGGCCGCTGCCACCTGGGCTGCGGCCATCACCTTCTGCTGGTTGGCCGGGCTCAAGGCCTTGAACGCCTTGCTGGCAATCGAGATAAAGATGCCGTCCACCAGGTGGCTGGTCAGCACCAGTTGCTTGGTGACTTCATAGAACTTGGCCGCCTTGACCGAGGGCAGCGGATTGTCCTGGCCGTCAATGGTGCCGCTCTTGAGGCCCAGATACACCTCGCCAAAGGCCAGCGGCGTGGGCGTGGCACCCAGCGCTTCGCCCAGGAACAACCACTCTTTGGAGCCGGGCATGCGCAGTTTCACGCCCTTCAGGTCGGCCGGCGTCTTGACGTTGCGCACCTCGCGCAGGTTCACCTGGCGCGTACCCAGATAGGCGGTGGCCAGCGGCGTAATGTCCATCTTGTCGGCCACCAGCTTGAACATCTCCGTGCCAATCGGGCCGTTAAAGATCTTCTGCTGCTGAGCCGGATCGCGCACGATGTAACCCGCCGTAAAGATCGAGAACTCCGGCACCAGCTTGGAAATGTCCTGCGACGACACGGTGGTCATTTCCAGATTGCCACGTGCCATGGCAGCAGGCTCGGTGCCCTGCTTGAACAAGGACGCATTCAGGTTGATCTGCACATCAAACTCGCCGGGGGCGCTTTTTTCCAGCGCGTCCTTGAACACCGTCCACATCTTGGCGTGCCAGTCGTCCGGCACGGCCGGGGTAGAGATGCGCAACACCGTTTTACTTTGGGCCTGCGCCGGCAGCCCAGCGCCCAGAGCGGCGCCCGCCACAGCGACGCCCAACACGGTGCGACGGCTCAGCTTGCTATCGGCATGGAATTTCAATGGTTTCATGGACTTGTCTCTCGTTGTAAAGGAAATAAAAAATCAAACGCCCCGCAGCCGTTCTCCAATGGCCCGGTAACCTTGGCGCACGGCCTGTTCTTCATCCGCCTCCAGGCAGCACAGTGGCGCCCGAACCCGCAGCCAATCAGGGTTGCCGGACTGCTCGGCCAGCATGACCTTGTAAACCGGCACAAAGGGCATATCCGGCCGCACCGACAGCAGCGCCAGCAATTGGTTCATCAGTTCGGCGTCGGCGGCGGAAACCTGCGACGGTGCGCTGACCACGCGCCGCATCAGGTGGGGCGCCACGTTGGCCAAACCACAAATCGACCCGGCACCACCGGCTTGCATGACCGGAGCCACCTGCGGTTCGGCACCGACCAGCACCGAAAGCGCGGGAAACGCCCGGACCAAGTCCAGCGCATGCTGCAAATCGCCACTGCTGTCCTTGATACCCACCACCTGCTGCGGATAGCGGCGGGCGAGTTCCGCAATGGCAGCATGCGAAAAGCCCGCGGTGCTGATAGCCGGAAAGTGGTACAGCACCACGCGCAGCTCCGCGTTGCCAATGCCATCCATCACCTCGCCCACTGCCCGCACAATGCCGGCATCGCGCGGTTGGTTAAAGTAAAACGGCGGCATCAGCATCTGGCGGCACACACCGCGCGACAGGGCGTGGCGCCCCAAAGCGATGGCGTCGCCCAAGGCTACGGCGCTGATGTTGACCAGCACCTGGTCTGGGCCCACGCCAGCAGCCAAAAGTGCATCCAGCAGCGCACAGCGCTCGGCCACCGTAAAGGCGAGACCCTCGCCGGTCGTGCCAAACAGCGTGACGCCATCGCACCCTGCCGCGAGCTGCGCACGGGCATGGCTCAACAACAACCCCGTATCCAAGCTGCCTTCAGCCGACAAGGGGTGCAAAAGCGCCGGCCAAAGACCGGAAATGGCAGCATGCATGGGTGATTTGTCTCGTGGAGGTTTTGTAATCTGGGCCACATATTACTGTGCAAACGGCACCACGTCGGTCGCCTCCCAGGCTGGCCACAACGGTAAAACGCTGGAAAGCAAAGCCGTGCCGGATTACCATGTGCCGTAGCTCGCACAACCGAAGGACAAGGTGCCGGACGAAATCAGCTTTAACGACTTGATCGCCTCCTCCATTCACGACATGAAAAACTCGTTGAACGTGCAGGTCAGCGCACTGGAAAAGATTGCGGTGCAATGCCGCGATCGGGGTGACGCACCGATGTACGACGAATTGGGACGGGTGATTTACCAGAGCAGCCGAATGAGCCTGAACCTGGTGGAACTGCTTAGCCTCTACAAACTGGGCAAGGCGATTTACCCGGTCGATATGGATGAATATGCGGTCTCCGATGTCATCGACGAAGCGCTCATGCAAAGCCGTTTCATGATGGAATTCAAAGGAATTACCGTCACGACCGACTGCACGCCCGATTGCTACTGGTACATGGACCGCGATCTGGTCAAGGGCGTGCTGGTCAACGCCTTGAACAACGCCTACCACTACACCGCCGACGCCATTCACCTGTCGGCTCGCCTGCACAACCGTTGGCTGGAATTGCGCGTCGAAGACAACGGCCCGGGCTATCCCGACCACATGCTGGAAACGGGCGTTCTTGGCAGCGAGCGAACCGTGAACTTTGCGACTGGCAGTACCGGGCTGGGCTTTTACTTTTCGGCCCAAGTCGCACAACTGCACAAAAACGGAAAAAAACGCGGCACACTCTCGATTGAAAACGGCGGCACCCTGGGTGGAGGGTGTTTTTTGCTGATGCTGCCCTGAGGGCAAGCCGGGGACTACAACTTTATGACGCTTTCGCTGCGACAAGCCAACATCCTCATCATTGATGACTTTCAGGGCATGCGCACCATGCTGCGCGAGTTCCTGAAGTCAATGGGAGTCACCGCCATCGACACCGCCAGCAATGGCAAAGACGCCCTGCACCAACTCAGCATCACGCGGTTTGACATCGTCATTTGCGACTACAACCTCGGTCCGGGCGCCAATGGGCAACAGGTTCTGGAAGAGGCCAAGATCAAGAATTACGTTGGAGTGTCCACCGTTTGGGTCATGGTGACCGCAGAAAAAACACCTGAAATGGTGATGGGCGCCGCCGAAGTAAGGCCCGACGATTACCTGCTCAAACCCATCAACCAGAGTCTGCTGGAAGCGAGGCTTGAAAAGTTGATCGCCCGCAAGCAATCCCTCGCGCCGATTGAAGCCTCGGTCAAGGCCCTGAACTACGCGGAGGCCATCGCCCAGTGCGACCACCAACTCAAGGCCAAGGCCATCAACCCGCAGGAAATACTGCGCGTCAAAAGCGACCTGCTGTTGGCCATGGGAGATTACGTCGGCGCCACCGCGTTGTTTGAAAGCGTCTTGGCCACACGCGATGTGCCGTGGGCGCTTACGGGCATGGGCAAGGTGTACTTTCACGACAAGAAATACGCCGAGGCCAAAGAAGTGTTTCAGCGGGTGCTGCGCGAAAACGAGGTGTACATGGAAGCCTCCGACTGGCTGGCAAAAACCTGCGCCATCATGGGCCAGCACGAGGAGGCGCAAAAGGTGCTGCTGGACGCCGTCAAACTTTCGCCCAATTCGCCTACCCGCCAGAAGTTTTTGGGTGATACCGCCTATAAAAACGGTTCATTGGAAGTCGCGCAGGCAGCCTTCGAGAAAACCATCAGGATCGGTGAGTTTTCGCCGCACAAGACCCCGGCTGCCTATACCGCCCTGGCCAAGGTTTTCTCGGACCAAGGCTCCCCGATCGACGCTTTGAAAACCTTGCAGCAAAGCAAGAAAGAGTTCCGTTACAACACCGAGGCCGCCATTCAGACTGCCGCCGCCGAAGGCGTGGTCTACCAAAAGCTGGGGCAAGCCGACAAAGCCGAAGCCGCCATGCAGGAAGCCGAACGCCTGATTGAAAAGGCCGCCGGCAAGTTGGGAGCCGAGGTTGCCATTGACGTGGCGGACTCACTTTTCAAGTTGGGGCGCAAAGAAAAAGCGAGCGGGCTATTACAGGAAGTGGTGCGCAACAACCACGAGAACGCCGAGCTCTCCAAAAGCATTGAGGCCCTGTTTGAAGACCACGGCATGGAAGCCGAAGGCCAGGCATTGATTGCTGAGTCGCGCGGCGAAGTGGTCACCATCAACAACCAGGGCGTTACCCTGGCCAAGCATGGCGACCTGCTAGGCGGCGCCAACCTGTTGCGCACGGCGGCTGAAAAGCTGCCGCACAACGAGGTGATTCTGATCAACCTGTGTGGCCTGCTCATCGGAATGCTCAGCAAGGAAGGCAAGAGCCACCAGGTTGCGAGCGAAGTGCGTGAATTGCTGGACCGGGTGCGGCAAATCAACCCGGCCAACAAGAATTACCACATTTACACGGCGGCACTGAACCGCATCATGAACGGTCCAGGCGGCTGAACTGCGGTGGCCGTTTTTCAATAAACGCCTGAACGCCTTCCAACGCATCGGTGTCCATCATGTTGCAGGCCATGGTGTTCAAGGCGTCCTGGTAGGCGGCGTCCATGCCGGCTTCGATCTGGCGATAAAACAGGCCCTTGCCCATCTCCAGCGCTACACGGGGCTTGGCCAGAATGCTGGCCACCAGCTTTTCAACCTCCGCATCGAGTTGATCTGCAGGGACAGCCCGGTTGATCAGGCCTTGCTCCTGGGCTTGCCGGGCGCTGATGAAATCACCGGTCACCAACATTTCAAACGCCGCTTTGCGGCTGACATTGCGGCTGAGCGCGACGCTGGGCGTGGCGCAAAACAGCCCGTAGTTGACGCCGCTGGTCGCAAAACGCGCCTCCTCTGCGGCCACTGCCAGGTCGCACATGCCAACCAGTTGGCAGCCCGCTGCCGTGGCAATGCCCTGCACGCGCGCAATCACCGGCACCGGCAAATGCTGCAGGCTCTGCATCATGCGACTGCACTGTGCAAATAGCGTCTGGTAGTAGGCCAGCGAAGGCGCGGCACGCATTTCCTTGAGGTCGTGCCCGGCGCAAAAGGCGCGCCCCTCGGCCGCCAACACCACCACGCGCACGGTTTGGTCCTGCGCCAGGGTGTCGATGGCACTCTGCAGCGCAGCCAGCAAGGCCTCGCTCAGCGCATTGAAGGCGGTGGGCCGGTTCAACGTGAGCGTCACCACGCCCTGTGTGTCCCGGGCGACGTGCAAGGGTTGGGTTACGTCCATCATGATGCAATTGCTTTCTCGGCGCGCTTGCGCAGCTCAAACTTCTGGATCTTGCCGGTGGAGGTCTTTGGAATGGACTCAAACCGGATATCGCGCGGCACCTTGTAGCCGGCCAGCAGGGCCTTGCAGTGGTCAATCAGATCCTGCGCAGTGACTGGCACGCCGTCTTTGGTTTCGACGTAGGCGACCGGCGTTTCACCCCATTTGGGGTCCGGCTTGGCCACCACGGCACACGACACCACGGCGGGGTGCCGGTAGAGCGCATCCTCCACCTCCAGCGAACTGATGTTTTCACCCCCGGAGATGATGATGTCCTTGCTGCGGTCCTTGATCTTGACGTAACGGTCCGGCTCCAGCACGGCCAGGTCCCCGGTGTGAAACCAGCCCCCCGCGAAAGCCTCGGTTGTGGCTTTGGGGTTCTTCAGGTAACCCTTCATGACAATGTTGCCGCGGAACATGATTTCGCCCATGGTCTGGCCATCGGGCGCAACTTCGGTCATACCTTCGGCGTCCATGACGGTCATGCCCTCCTGCAAGGGGTAACGAACGCCCTGCCGGCCGTTAAGGCGCGTCTGCTCTGACAGACTCTCACTGGCCCAAAGGGTCCGTTTGGCCGCTACTGAGGCGGGGCCGTAAACCTCGGTCAGCCCGTAAACGTGGGTGATATCAAAGCCGATTTTGGCCATGCCTTCAATCATCGAAGCCGGTGGCGCGGCCCCGGCCACCATGCCCCGCACCGTGTGGCGGATTTCGGC
>CAKZJN010000166.1 GCA_936943465.1 uncultured Rhodoferax sp. | reverse complement strand
AAGCGCAACGTTGAACAGGAAGCCAACCGCTCTCGCGCTGAAGACATGGACATGATCAAGGGCGTGTCGCAGTTTCAGAACCAGCAAACCGGCTTTCAGGCGGCGCTGCAGTCGTATGCGCAAATCCAGAAACTGTCGCTTTTCAACTTCATCGGCTAGCGTCCCGTTGATTGGCCAGCACTTGAGGTGGGTCAAAATGTGACCGCGCTTTAGTGGCGCGGCCCCTTGAGGTTTTGCGCCAGGGGTGCGACCATCGCCCACACAACCACATAAAGCATCCGCCCGTGTCTACCATTCCAACCGAAGCAGAGCTGCGCCGTCTCGCCAGGGACCAGCTCACTTTCCCCCCTCCGTACGAGGCGGTTCGACCGTTCTTTGATCCCAAGACCCATTGGGGCCACAGCGGAGCACAGTGCCATCTGGCTTACCGCACCCTTCAGGACCACTTTCCAGCCTTGAGCGCCCAGGAAGTTTTTCTGGTCATCGTCACCGCGCAGCGCCTGTTTGGCTCCGCACACGACGCATCCTGAGTCACTTGCCCTGCTCGGCACACAGCCGGCGCAGGGCTTCCCACACCGCAGGCTCCTGCGTGGTGGCAAAGTTAATCCGCATCAGACTGCTAGGCACCCGTTGCGCATGAAACAGGGCTCCCGGCGCCAAAAGATAACCCTCGTCCAGCATGCGCTGGGACAGCGCATCGGTGTCCACCCCGGTCTCCACCCAACCAAACAGCCCCGCCGGTTCTGCCGCAAAACTGAAACCGTGTGCCTGCGCCAACGCCACGCTGCGGCTGCGCGCCGCATCGAGCCGTTGGCGGATGCGCTCCGCATGACGGCGGATCTGGCCCTGCTCCATGCACCAGGCCAACGCCTTTTCCAATAGCGCGGGCGTCGTCAAGGTGGACAGCAGTTTGGTATCGAGCAGGCGCTCCACCAGATTGGGCGGCGCGGCCAGGTAGCCGACGCGCCAGTTAGGCGCCAGTATCTTCGCGAAACCGCCCACATAAATCGTGCGTTGCAGCCCGTCCAGGGCACACAACCGGGTGGCGTGCGCGGGAGCAAAGTGGCTGTAGGTGTCGTCCTCGACCACATGAAAGTGGTATCGGTTGGCCAGTTGCAGCACGCGGTGAGCGCTGGCCGGGCTAAGGCAATAGCCGGTCGGGTTGTGGAACACGCTCACGCTGACAAACAGCTTGGGCGCGTGGGCCTCGGCATAGCGCGCCATCACTTCCAGGTCGGGCCCGTCGGCGCGGCGCGGCACCGGCAAAATGCGCATGCCCAGGGCATCGAGCCGGGCAAACTCCACCGCCCAACCGGGTTCCTCGACCATCACGTAATCGCCTGCGCGCAGCATCGTGCGGCTCACAATGTCCAGCGCATGTGTGGCGCCCATGGTGGTGATGATCTGGTCGGCCGGGGCCGCCACGGCCAGGCTTTTGAGCTTGTTGGAGAGCGCGCGGCGCAGGCTGCTGTCGCCCGCCGGTTCGCCGTATTGCAGCGACAGGTCGTTCAGATCCTGTGTATTGCAAAAGCGCCGCACCGCACTGGCCAGAAAGGTGCTCTCCAGCCACTCGCGCGGCAGCACGCCCATGCCGGGCTGGGGTTTGTCGCTGATGCCGTGAAACATGCCGCGAATCAGCGCGGTGGCATTCAGCGGAGCGCGTTGTGGCGAAGCCAGCGGCAACGCGCCGGCAGGCTGTGCGGCCTGCACAGGCGCGGAGTCAGCAGACACCGGGCTGGCTTCGCGCACATAAAAGCCCCGGTTGCGGCGCGCATCCACCAGCCCCTGCGCCAACAGCAGGTCATAGGCCCCCACCACGGTGGACGGGCTCACGCCCTGCTGCTGCGCGCATTGCCGCACCGAGGGCAGGCGGGCGCCCGGCGACAGCAGCCGGTCGCGAATGCGTTGCGCAAAGCGGGCCGCAAGCTGTTCGGCCAGAGACTGGGCGCTGCTCTTCATCAACATGGTCGTTCCTTACAGTTTTGTGCCAGCGGTAGCAGCAATACAGTTTAATAAATGTTCAGCACAACTGTACTGCAACTGTGCTGTTTTTCCACCTACAGTGGATCCCATGAAAAAAGAAACCCTTGGCATGTGGCTCGGCGTTCTGGGTGTGGCGATCTTTGCCGTCACCCTGCCCATGACGCGCCTGGCCACCGGCACCCCGCAAGACCCGCAACTTTCGGCCTGGTTCATCACCTTTGGCCGCGCGGTGATTGCGGGCGTGTTGTCGCTGGCGTTTCTGGGTCTGACCCGCTCGCCCGTGCCGACCCCGGCGCAGCGCAGACCGCTGGCCATGGCGATGCTGGGCAACGCGCTGGGCTTTCCGCTACTGCTGGGCTTTGCACTGCGCCATGTCACCTCCGGCCACGCGGCCGTGTTTACCGCACTGCTGCCACTGGCCACCGCCGCCATGGCGGCCTGGGT
>CAKZJN010000165.1 GCA_936943465.1 uncultured Rhodoferax sp. | reverse complement strand
ATTCTGGCGCACGCCGATGCGGTGGCCGTCATTCTGAAATCCATTGGCGGCTCAGAAGCGATGCAGGCAGCCTGCTATTTGGTCTATGCCTGCGATCATCTGAACAAACCGCATGAGGTGATTGCCAAGGCGTTTGGTGAGAATTTTGCCAATCTGGCGCTGGAGACCACCAAGCTGGTTCGGGTCCAGCGCATGGCGCGGGTGGCGCAAAGCTCGGCGATTCACGCCGGCGGCAACGCCCCCATGGCGCAGACCGCAGCCGCACAAACCGAGAGCGTGCGCAAGATGCTGCTGGCGTTTTCACGCGACTTGCGCGTGGTCATGCTGCGCCTCACCTCGCGCCTGCAAACCCTGCGTTTTTTTGCGGCGAGCAAATTGCCGGTGCCGCCGGGTTTGGCCAAGGAGTCGCTGCAGGTGTTTGCACCGCTGGCCAACCGGCTGGGCATCTGGGAAATCAAGTGGGAGCTGGAGGATTTGTCTTTCCGGTTTCTGGAGCCCGACACCTACCGGCAAGTGGCGCGCCTGCTGGACGAAAAGCGCATTGAGCGCGAGCATTCGGTAGAAGCCCTGCGTAACCAATTGGCGCAGGACCTTGCTGTGCAAGGCATCCAGGCCAAGGTGCAGGGGCGGCCCAAGCACATTTACAGCATCGTCAAGAAGATGCGCGGCAAGTCACTCGGATTTGATCAGGTCTACGACATTCGGGCGCTTCGGATTGTGGTGCCCACGGTGCCCGACTGCTACACCGCGCTGGCCTGGGTGCATGAACACTTTGCTCCGATCACCGAAGAGTTTGACGACTACATTGCGAGGCCCAAGCCCAACGGCTACCAGTCGCTGCATACCGTGGTGCGCGACCACGCGGGCAAACCGATCGAGGTGCAATTGCGCACACAGGCCATGCACGACCACGCCGAGCACGGCGTTGCCGCGCACTGGGCCTACAAAGAAGCGGGGGCCAAGGGCTACGCCGGCGTGTCCGCCAGCAGCGACTACGACGCCAAGATTGCGGTGCTGCGCCAGTTGCTGGCCTGGGAGCGCGACCTGTCCGGCGCGCATGAAGGCGAAGGCGCGCAGGGTTCGGCACAGGACGCCGCCCTGCTGGACGACCGAATTTATGTGCTGACGCCGGACGCGGCGGTGGTCGAGTTACCCAAGGGCGCCACTGCCGTCGATTTTGCCTACAGCGTGCACACAAGCCTTGGCAATCGCTGCCGTGGCGCCAAGGTGGACGGCCACATGGTGCCGCTCAACACACCGCTAAAAAATGGCCAGACCGTGGAGGTCACCACCGTCAAGGAGGGCGGGCCTTCGCGGGACTGGCTCAATCCGGAGCTGGGCTTTTTGGCCAGCCACCGGGCCCGGGCCAAGGTGCGGGCCTGGTTCAATGCACAGGCCATGGGCGAAACCCTGGCCAAGGGGCGGGAGGCAGTCGAAAAGCTGTTGCAACGGGAAGGCAAGACATCGGTCAAGCTCGATGACCTGGCGGCACAACTGGGCTTCAATTCGGCTGACGACCTGTTTGAGGTGGTGGGCAAGGACGAGTTTTCACTTCGCAACATTGAAATTGTTCTGCGCCCGCCCGAACCGGCACCCGACGCCGACGATGCGCCCCTGCTCAAAAAGCCGAGCGCCGCGCGCCACGGCGGCAAGGGTGGCGTGTTGGTGGTGGGGGTGGACTCGCTCATGACGCAGCTTGCCAACTGTTGCAAACCAGCGCCGCCGGACCTGATCACCGGTTTTGTGACGCGCGGCAAGGGCGTGAGCGTGCACCGGGCCGACTGTTCCAACCTGCGCAACATGATTCAGCGCAGCGGCGACCGCTGCATTGATGTGGCCTGGGGCCAGGATCCGGGTAAAGAAGGTGGCGTGTATCCGGTGGATGTGGCGATTGAGGCGTCCGACCGGCAGGGTTTGTTGCGGGATATTTCCGAGGTTTTTGCCAAGGAAAAAATGAACGTCACCGGGGTGCAGACGCAGTCCATCAAGGGAACGGCCTGGATGACGTTTACCGTGGAAGTGCACGAGTCCGGTCGCCTAGCAAAAGTGCTGGGCAGCGTAAACGAACTGCCGGGTGTGCGCTCGGCACGCCGGCGTTAGGCGGGGCTTGGGTCGTTAATCCAGCGCCACGTCGGCTAAGGGCACACCGCAGAGTGCGGCTAGCGCTTCGACCACGATGGCATGGTCTTCCCGCTGCGGTACACCCGACACGGTTATGGTGCCGATACAACCCACGCCCTTGACCCGCACCGGAAAGCTGCCGCCGTGCTCGGCGTAGTCGTTTAACGACACGCCGCATTTGATCGGTAGCGAGGTGCTTTCCTTCTGGTGCGCAAGGCCCACGGCATACGAACTGCGGTGCAACAGGTCCACGGTGTTGCGCTTGCGCCGCACCCACTCGCTGTTGTTCGGCACCACGCCGGGCATGGCGTAGAAAAACAGGGTTTCCTTGGCACGCCGGATTTCAATCGTCACGCCAACCTTGCGCGCCTCACACAGCGCCTTGATGCGGGTGCCCAGTTCCCAGGCGGTGGCTTCATCAAACTGGCTGAGTTGCAGCACTTGCTCCTGCAGCGCCAGGCGCTGCAAGTCCTGTTCGAGCTTGCTCATTGGGTGCCGAAGATGCGGTCGCCGGCATCGCCCAGACCCGGCAGGATGTAGCCGTGATCATTCAGCTCGCGGTCGATGGCGGCGGTGTAGACCGGCACATCGGGGTGCGCCTTGTACAGGGTGTTGATGCCCTCGGGCGCGGTCAGCAGGCACAAAAACTTGATGGACTTGGGGTTGCAGGCCTTCAGGCGCGTCACCGCAGCGGCGGCGGAGTTGCCGGTGGCCAGCATCGGGTCGACCACCACCACATCGCGTTCTTCCATGTTTTTAGGCATCTTGAAGTAATACTCCACTGCCTGCAGCGTTTGCGGGTCGCGGTACAGGCCGATGTGACCCACGCGTGCACCGGGCACCACCGAGAGCACGCCGTCCAGAATGCCGTTGCCGGCCCGCAAAATGCTCACAAACACCAGCTTCTTGCCGTCAATCATCTTGGCGGTCATGGTTTCCAGCGGGGTTTCAATCTCCACATCCTGCAGCGCCATGTCGCGGCTGACTTCATAAGCCATCAGGCTGCTGAGCTCGTTGAGCAAGCGGCGGAAACTGTTGGTGCTGGCCTCTTTTTTGCGCATCAGGGTCAGCTTGTGCTGAACCAGCGGGTGGTCAATCAGGTGGACGTTGGCGCGTGCTGCGGGGTCAATAGCGATCATGTCAGGACCTTTCTTTCTTCAACAATGTTCAATGGGAGGCGAGGAGACGCCCGATTTAGCGTCGGCTGCCGCCAAAAATGCCACCCAGCACGCCCCGGATGATCTGGCGGCCGACTTCGCGGCCGATGGAACTGGCGGCACTCTTGATCAGTTGCTCGCCCACGCTGGCGCGGGT
>CAKZJN010000164.1 GCA_936943465.1 uncultured Rhodoferax sp. | reverse complement strand
CCGGGACGATGGGGAGTTTGTCGGTACTCTGGAAGTCCATTGGCTCGCTATTCAAATAGCCAACGGTTTCCGCCCAGACAGCCCAATCTGTCTCTTGGACTTCACCAACGGGAAGAGGTTCTTGCGTGTCGGCAACACGCGCCTTGATCGGCTTGCTAAAAAAGTCCATCTCCAACCTTCGCTTCTTTGTAGTTACAGATTCTTATACCTGCTTAAGACAGCAAATGTAATTTTTCCCCTCGCACTTTTGGTATCGAAACTCTCCAGAAAAATTGCGATTTTGGTAATTTTTGGCACTTTCCATAAATAAAAAATGCCGTCCAGCGTCGCTCCAAGCCGTAACTTACGCGTCAGCTTGGCGGAAATGTGCTCCAGAAATCACCCGAAATCACCCGAATGGGGGATGCATCGAAGGGCCTGGTCACCCTAAAATTTGGTTATGTTGTATTCGTATCGCCACCCCGACCAGGTAGCAAAAGACCTGGAAAAGCAGCGCCTTCCCGAGCATGAAGCGGTCGTTTTAGTCGAACGTCGTCAGTTTGTCCGCGAAATTCCTACCCCTGCCGCCACAGAAAGCTCGGCCGACGAAGCTTGGTCGCTTTGGGACGCAGCCACCAGCTCTGAGCTGGTAACCGAATAGCTTCAGCCACAAAAAAGCCCGCTAGCTTTTCGATAGCGGGCTTTGCTTTTTTTGGTTTCAGCCCAAGGGGCCTGAAACTACAACACCTAGTTGGTGCCGGTCGTTCCGGTTGTGGGCTTGGCGGAAACCACCACGGCCGTCCACAGCACTGCGCCCAAAGTGAGCGACGCGACGTTCATACTGCCGAAGCTCGCCTGCATGGCGCGCTGTGCTCCACTACCCACTACGCTCCCGGTCGTCGTACCGGTCGTCTCCCCAGCAGCGAACGCATTGCCAGCCACCAGAAACGCCAGAACCCAAACAGCTTTTTTCATATTCGTACTCCTGCCAAAATTCTAGCCTCTTAATGCCATGCACCCACCCAAACCGGCTCCACTCCTGACCTCGGCATTGCGCATTGCCGCAGCACTGCTGTTTCTGGCCATGTCCGCCGGGTTGTTTGTGGGCGGCGCGCAACCGGTCGCGGTCAACCTGTTTCCGTGGCCCTGGGGCAAGTTGGTGCACTCGGTGACTTTTGGCGTGTTGGCCCTGGCCGTAGCCATTGCCAGCGGCAGGCGCGGCTGGCACATGGCGGCAGCCGGGTTTCTGGCCAGCGTCACGGTGGGCGCACTCGACGAATGGCACCAGGCCTACCTGCCCGGCCGACACGGCCAAATCAGCGATATTGGCTTTGATGCCGTGGGCGCAGCCTTGGGCGTCGCGATTTGGGCATGGATTCAGCCCCGCATAACGCGAAAAACAGGGGGTGAATAGCCCTTTTGGACTATTCGTGCTTCAGGCAAATTAAGCCAAAATGCCCGCCATGTCATCCGCCTTTGCCGAACTAGAACCTAACGTCGAGCCCCTGGGCCCCGTCAGCGACTTTGTGGATGAGTTTGTTGAAGCCGTTTCGCCGCAGCCATTCTTTGCGGACTGGAGCCGGCCCGACACCGCTATGTTTTCCAAATACCTCGACTGCTATGGCGTGCCGTCCAACTCGGTCGTGCTGCGCGAAGGCGAAGAAGGAAACTTCCTGGCCATTCTGGTCACCGGCCGCGCGCTGATTCTCAAAACATTTGAAGGCGTGGAAAAAGTCGTCCACGAAATGCGCCCCGGCGAGCTGGTGGGCGAAATGTCTTTGATAGACGGCAAGCCCCGCTTTGCCAGTTGCCTCGCCGTAGAGCCCAGCGACTTTGCCGTGCTCACCTACGACAACCTGAACCGCCTGTTGATCGAAGAGCCGCAACTGGGCAACAAACTGCTGCTCAAACTGCTGGAACTATCCACCCAGCGGCTTCGCAAATCTACGACGGAAATGCTGCCGGGGCTTATGCCCTGGTCGGCGTAAACCCTGTATTTTTTCAGCCCCGCGCAGGGCAGTTTTTGGTTTGGTTTTTGGTAAAATTTCCTCCAATAATTACTTGGGAGGAACTATGAAAAAAGCACTATTGGCGCTTGCCATCTCTGCGCTCTGCGCGTCCGGCAGCTTTGCCGCCACAACCACCACACCTG
>CAKZJN010000163.1 GCA_936943465.1 uncultured Rhodoferax sp. | reverse complement strand
TTTGATGCACTCAAGGCCAAAAAGATCAGCCTGCAACAAACCTTTGGTGTGAGCGAGCGTGCATGGAAGATGCCTGGTTCGCGCATGTTCATCGACCCCAAGATGAAAGTGCCAGTGGAAGATCTCATCAAAGGCATGATTGTTCAGTCAGGCAACGATGCCACCATGGCCCTGGCTGAAGGGGTGGGCGGCACGGCCGAGAAGTTTGTGCAGATGATGAATGAGCAGGCCAAGGCCCTGGGCATGAAGAGCACCGGCTACCGCAATCCGGTGGGGCTGGCCGAAACCGGCCACACCACCACCGCGCGCGATCTGAGCGTGCTGGCAATCCGACTGATGTCGGACTTCCCGCAATACGTCGGCTTCTATGCCATCAAGCACTACCGCTACCCTGGCACACCCGTGTCCAACGACAGCAACCGCAACATGTTGCTGTTCCGTGATCCCACGGTGGATGGACTGAAAACCAGTCATGCCGACGCCGCGGGCTATTGCATGGTCGCCACGGCCAAGCGGGATTTTCCGAACTTGGTCACCGCCGGGGCGCCAGCGGGAACGCCTGCGGCCACCGGTAGTCGCCGCCTGTTGTCGATTGTGCTGGGTGCGGAAAGCGAAAACGCCCGTGCCAACGAGTCCCAAAAACTGCTGAACTGGGGCTATACCGCGTTTGAAGCGGTCAAACTGTTCGATGCCAACCAGGCTGTGGTTACGCCCGCTATCTGGAAGGGCGCTTCTCCCAGGGTCAAACTGGGCCGCAACCAATCCATCGTGGTGGCCGTGCCCAGCGGTATGGCGGCCAAGGTCAAGACCCAGGTGCTGCGCAACGATCCGCTGTTGGCGCCGGTTACCCAAGGCGCGCAGCTCGCCACTTTGCGCGTTACCGCTGGCGATCAGCTGGCGGTGGATGTGCCCTTGCTGGCACTCGACGGGGTGGAGCAGGCCGGCAGTATTGGCCGTGCGTGGGATGCCATTCGCCTCTGGATCCGCTGAGCTGCCACGCGATCACGTCATTGTTCTTGCGGGAAAACCCCTGACCTGATACATTAGAAGGCTTTTCGGAAATTCCGTAGGGATTCACGTTTTCGAAAAGTTATTTTGTAAGAACCAAACGTTTAGGGACGTTTTTTTTCAGGAGGCATAAGTGCCAACCATCAACCAACTAGTGCGCCAGGGGCGCGAAGTCGAGATTATCAAGTCCAAGAGTCCTGCTATGCAGAACTCTCCCCAGCGCCGTGGCGTATGCACCCGTGTGTACACCACAACGCCTAAAAAGCCCAATTCCGCTCTGCGTAAAGTTGCCAAAGTGCGCTTGACCAACGGTTTTGAGGTGATTTCCTACATCGGCGGCGAAGGCCACAACCTGCAGGAACACAGCGTGGTGCTGGTTCGTGGCGGTCGTGTCAAGGACTTGCCCGGTGTGCGTTACCACATCGTTCGTGGCTCGCTTGACCTGCAAGGCGTGAAAGACCGCAAGCAGTCGCGCTCCAAGTACGGTGCCAAGAAGCCCAAGGCCAAATAAGCCCTGGCGCTGTCAAGTTAATTAACGGTGTTGTCTCCCGCGTGGCGCGGTGAAACAACGTAGTGACCCGCTGTGGGTCGAGTAAGTGAAAACCAAAGTGGTTTTTGCGGTGTCTAACAAAGATGCCAACTGAAGCAATCAAGAGGTGAAAAATGCCACG
>CAKZJN010000162.1 GCA_936943465.1 uncultured Rhodoferax sp. | reverse complement strand
GAATGGCGAACACGGCACCCAGGCTGCCGGCGATGTGGAAATGGCGCGGGCCGTGAAAGGCATCGATCTGGTGGTCGGCGGGCACACCCAGAACCCGGCCTGCATGAAAGCCGAGAACGTGATCGACACGGCTTATGTGCCGGGCGCCGAATGCCAGCCTGATCGGCAGAACGGCACCTGGATTGTTCAGGCCCACGAATGGGGCAAGTACGTGGGCCGGGCCGATTTTGAGTACCGCAATGGCAGCTTTACGTTGCTGAAGTACGCACTGATTCCGATCAACCTCAAAAAGCCGGTGCCGGCAGGCGACGGAAAAACCACCTTGGTGAACTACACGCCCGAGATTGCCGAGCACCCGGACATGCTGGCGTTGCTGAAGCCCTACCAAGACAAGGGGCAGCAGCAATTGCTGGTGGAAGTGGGTAACGCTGACGCCAAGCTGGAAGGTGACCGCCTGATCGTGCGCCGCCAGCCCACCGCGCTCGGTAGCTTTATTGGTCTGGCCATGATGGACAAAACCCGTGCGGATCTGGCGGTGGTGAATGCCGGTGGCATTCGCGACTCGCTACCCGGCGGCCCACTTACCTACAAGGACGTGTTGAAGGTGCATCCCTTTGGCAACACCCTGTGCGTGGTGGAACTCAGTGGCAGCGAACTGCTGGACTACCTGGCGGCGGTAGCCAAGATGGGTGCCGGCTCGGGCGGCTTTGCCCAATTTGCCGGGATTCGGATGCGCTTGGGGGCGCAGGGCGTGTTGGACGCCCGCGTGGGGGGTCAACCGGTGCAGGCCAGCCAAACCTACCGCATGGTAGTGAACAACTTTGTTGCCGCCGGTGGCGACGGCTACCCCAAGCTCACCAGCCACAAGAGCTACGCCAACACCGGTTATGTGGATGCCGACGTCTTGCGGGCGTTTATCTCCCAGCGTAGCCCGATCCGGGCGGCGGACTTTGCGCCCGGCGATGCGGTGGTCAGGGAGTAAGTGGGGAGCCCTAGCCCGAGGCAGGGCTTAGTTTGTGTTGCCGAGTCGCGCGCTATGCCGCGCAATCTGCGCCCGGACCTGCGCCGGTGCGGTGCCACCCAGAATGTTGCGGGCGTTCAAGGAGCCGCGTAGGCTCAGGCACTCAAACACATCCGCTTCAATCTTGCCGTTAAACGCCTGCAGTTCGGCCAGTGACAGCTCGGACAGGTCCACGCCCTTGGCAATGGCGGTCTTGACAGCGTGCGCCACCACTTCGTGCGCATCGCGGAAGGCCAGACCCTTCTTCACCATGTAGTCGGCCAGATCGGTGGCGGTGGCGTAACCCCGCAGGGCAGCGCGTTCCATGGCCTCGGGCTTGACGGTGATGCCACCCACCATCTCGGCAAAGATGCGCAGCGTGTCTTTCAAGGTGTCCACCGTGTCAAACAGCGGCTCCTTGTCTTCCTGGTTGTCCTTGTTGTAGGCCAGGGGCTGGCCCTTCATCAGGGTGATCAGGCCCATCAGGTGGCCGACCACACGGCCGGTTTTGCCACGCGCCAGTTCGGGCACGTCGGGGTTTTTCTTCTGCGGCATGATGGAACTGCCGGTGCAAAAGCGGTCGGCAATGTCAATGAAGCCAAAGCTCTGGCTCATCCACAAAATCAGTTCTTCCGACAGGCGGCTGATGTGCACCATGGCCAGCGAGGCGGCCGCGGTGAACTCAATCGCAAAGTCGCGGTCGCTCACGGCGTCCAGGCTGTTCTGGCAGACGCCTTCCATGCCCAGCGTTTTGGCCACGCGCTCGCGGTCCAGCGGGTAGCTGGTACCCGCCAAGGCGGCGGCGCCCAGCGGCAGGCGGTTGACGCGGCGGCGCACGTCCTGCATGCGCTCGGCATCGCGGCTGAACATTTCCACGTAAGCCAGCATGTGGTGGCCAAAGCTCACCGGTTGGGCCACTTGGAGGTGGGTAAAGCCGGGCAGGATGACGTCCACGTTTTTCTCGGCCAGTGCTAAGAGCGACTTTTGCAATTCGGTCAGCAGGTCGCCAATCAGGTCAATTTCGCCGCGCAGCCACAGGCGCACGTCGGTGGCCACCTGGTCGTTGCGGCTGCGGCCGGTGTGCAGGCGTTTTCCCGCGTCGCCGACCAGCGCGGTGAGGCGCGCCTCAATATTGAGGTGCACGTCTTCCAGGTCGAGCTTCCACTCAAAGGCACCGGCCTCAATTTCTGCGCGGATGGTGGCCATGCCGCTCTGGATGGAGGCGTGGTCGGTGCTGTTGATGATGCCTTGGGCAGCCAGCATCTCGGCATGGGCCAGGCTGCCAGTGATGTCGGCCAGCCACAGGCGCTTATCGAAGAAAACGCTGGAGGTATAGCGTTTGACCAGATCGCTCATGGGCTCGGAAAACAGGGCCGACCAGGCCTGGGACTTGTTGGCGAGCTGGTTGTCAGAGGGAGCGGCGATGGGAGCAGACGTGGGCTTGGAAGACATGGGGCGTGGCTTTGAGGTGGACGGGCGCAAAACGCGTCAGAATCCGGTGAAACATGGAAGATACCCAAATATTATCGACGCTCCACGGCCTGGAGCCCGAGCCGCCGGCGCAGCCTGAGGCGGCGCTTGGCTTTGATGCCTGCCAGATGGGCGTGGTTTTGCGTGCGGTGCTGTTTGTCGAAGCGGCGATCGGTATCGTCGCGCTTTTTGACAACCAGGGATTTTGGGTCTGGCTGTCGCGTTTTTCGCTGGTTACCGGGGGTGCGTTGCCGGCTGTTCTGATCTGGCTGCTGCTGACCTGCCTGGCCAAGCGCGGGCTCGCGCAGTTACCGCCACGGGTTCAAGGTGTTTTGCCGGTGCTGCTGGGCGGGCTGATGGGATGGGGTGCCTGCGGCCTGCTGTTCTGGACCGGCCTGCTCAGCAATCCGCCGTGGTTGGCGAGCACCTTGAGCGGGCTGACGCTGGCCACCGTGCTGGTGACGGTGCTGGTGTTGCGTGCCAAGGCCCGCGCGCCGGCCCACACGGCGGCGCGCCTGACCGAGTTGCAGTCGCGTATTCGCCCCCACTTTTTGTTCAACACCCTCAACAGCGCCATCGCGCTGGTGCGAGCCGAGCCGGCCAAGGCCGAGGCGCTGCTGGAAGACCTGAGCGACCTGTTTCGCCATGCGCTGATGGACCAGGGCGAGTCGGTCACATTGCGGGACGAAATTGCGCTGGCGCAGCGTTACCTGGCGATTGAACAAGTGCGCTTTGGCGAGCGCTTGCAACTGGAATGGAGCCTGGACCCCAAGGCCGATGGCGCGCGGCTGCCGCCCCTGGCCTTGCAACCCCTGGTGGAAAACGCGGTACGCCATGGCGTGGAGCCGAGCGACACCGGCGCGCTGGTGCGCATCAGCACCCAGCGCCGGGGCGGCGCGGTCGTGATCAAGGTCAGCAACACCGTGCCGGCAGGCCCCGGCCCGGCGGGTGCGGGTGAAGCCTTGCGCAACGTGCGCGAGCGTCTGGCTTTGCTGCACGACGTGCAGGGGCAGTTTGCCAGTGGCACCAGGAACGGCGTGTTTCAGGTGCGCATCGAGGTTCCGCTGTGAGTGCCGCAGGCGGTGCACCGGCCTTGCGCGTGCTGGTGGTGGATGACGAGCCGCTGGCGCGTGCCCGGCTCAAGACGCTGCTGGAGGACTGTCGCAACCCTGCGGCCGCCGTGCAAGCCCAGGCCGGCAACGCGGTGCAGGCGATGGAACTGCTGCAGCACCAGCGCTTTGATGTGGCCTTGCTGGACATTCATATGCCCGGCGCCGATGGCCTGACCCTGGCGCAAAGCCTCAGAGCCTTGCCACAGCCGCCCGCGCTGATCTTTGTCACCGCGCATGCCGAACATGCGGTGCAGGCCTTCGAGCTGGAAGCCACCGATTACCTGACCAAGCCGGTGCGGCTGGAGCGCCTGCAAAGCGCATTGCAAAAGGCCGAGCGTTTCCTGCAAAGCCGGGGCAACGGGCCTATGGCCGAAGTAGAAGAGGTGCTGATCATTCAGGATCGCAACCGGACCGAGCGCGTGCCGCTGGCCGATGTGGTCTATTTCAAGGCCGAGCTCAAATACATCACGGTGCGCACGGCGGCGCGCCAGTTCATTCTGGACGGCTCGCTCAACGAACTGGAAGAAAAGTACGCGGACCGATTTCTGCGGATTCACCGCAATGCCCTGATCGCCCGCCGCGCTGCCCGTGCGCTGGAAAAGCACCACGATCCAGAAGAAGGCGAAGGCTGGGCCGTGCGGCTTGATGGCGTGGCCGAGGTGTTGCTGGTTTCGCGCCGGCAGGTGGCGCTGGTGCGCGAGATGTTGGCGCGGGGCTGATGCGCGGTCTGGCGCAGGGCTCAAGTACTTCGGGCGCGTTTTTGCAGATGCCGCAGCAAGGTGTCGTACAAAATATCCGGGTCGACTGGCTTGGTAACGTAGTCGTTCATGCCGGCCTGGAGGCACAGCAGGCGATCTTCTTTGAAGGCATTGGCGGTCATGGCCACAATGGGCACATCGCTTTGACTGGCCATCGACCGAAGTTGGCGTGTTGCCTGTAAACCATCCATCTTCGGCATTTGCATATCCATCAGGATCAGCGCATA
>CAKZJN010000161.1 GCA_936943465.1 uncultured Rhodoferax sp. | reverse complement strand
GAAATGGACTTGCCGTATCAAATTCCGGGCCAATACCCGCGCGGCAAGTACCTGCTGGTGTTTGACCCGCTGGATGGCTCGAGCAACATCGATGTCAATGTGTCGGTGGGCAGCATCTTTTCGGTGCTGCGCGGGCCGGACACTGGCGCCGATGTCACCGAGGCCGACTTCCTGCAGCCTGGTTTGAAGCAGGTGGCCGCTGGCTATGCGCTGTACGGCCCCACCACCATGCTGGTTCTGACGGTGGGCGATGGTGTGAACGGCTTTACGCTGGACCCGAACCTGGGTGAGTTCATGCTGACCCATCCCAAGATGCAAATCCCGCAGGACACGCAGGAATTTGCCATCAACGCCTCGAACAGCCGCTTCTGGGAAGCCCCAGTCAAGCGCTACGTGGATGAGTGCCTGGCCGGCAGAACCGGACCCCGTGGCAAGGATTTCAACATGCGCTGGATCGCCAGCATGGTGGCCGAGGCGCACCGCATCCTGATGCGCGGCGGCGTGTTTATGTACCCGCGTGATACCAAAGACGCCAGCAAACCGGGCCGTTTGCGTCTGCTCTACGAGGCCAACCCCATCGGCTTGATCATGGAGCAGGCCGGCGGTCGTGCCAGTACCGGCGAAAAGCCCATGTTGCATGTGGAACCAACGGCACTGCACCAACGTATCGGGCTCGTGTTCGGGTCCAGAAATGAAGTGGAACGCATCGAGCGTTACCACGCAGAGCCGCCACCGAAGGAGTCGATCAATCCGCTGTTTGGTGAGCGCGGCCTGTTTCGCGATTAAGGCATCGGCCCTGCGCGGCAGGGTACACAAGAATTTTTAAATTGAAGGAGTCAAGTCCATGTCCATACGCCACCCCATCATTGCCATAACCGGCTCCAGCGGCGCCGGCACCACTTCGGTGACCCGCACCTTCGAGAACATTTTTCGCCGGGAGAACGTGAATGCGGCCGTCATTGAAGGCGACAGCTTTCACCGCTACGACCGCAAGGAAATGAAGTTGCGCCTGGCCGAAGCCGAGGCGCAGGGCAACAAGAATTTCAGCCACTTCGGGCCGGAGAACAACATGTTCCCCGAACTCGAAGCCTTGTTCCGTGACTATGCCCAAACCGGCACCGGCAAGCGCCGCAAATACCTGCACGACACCGAGGAAGCCACCCCCTACAAGCAGGAACCCGGCACCTTCACGCCCTGGGAAGACGTGCCCGCCGACACCGACCTGCTGTTCTATGAAGGCCTGCACGGTGCTGTGGTAACCCCCGAAGTCAACATTGCACAGCACCCGGACCTGCTGATCGGGGTGGTGCCGGTGATCAATCTGGAGTGGATCCAGAAGCTCTGGCGCGACAAGTCCAAGCGCGGCTACAGCACCGAAGCGGTGACCGACACCATCCTGCGTCGCATGCCGGACTATGTGAACTACATCTGCCCGCAGTTCATGCACACCCATGTGAACTTCCAGCGCGTGCCCATGGTGGACACCAGCAACCCGTTTATCTCGCGCGACATTCCGTCGCCCGATGAGAGCATGGTGGTGATCCGCTTTGCCAAGCCCAAGGGCATCGATTTTCAATACCTGCGCAGCATGATTGACGGCAGTTTCATGAGCCGGGCCAACACCATCGTGGTGCCTGGCGGCAAGATGGAACTGGCGATGCAACTCATCTTCACGCCATTCATCTGGCGGATGATTGAGCGCAAGAAGAAGGGGGCCTGAAATGAGCACCCAACCTACATCCAATATGGCCCGCAACATGGCCAATGCGATTCGCATGCTGGCAGTAGACGCGGTAGAAAAGGCCAAATCCGGCCACCCCGGCGCGCCCATGGGCATGGCCGATATTGCCGAGGTGCTTTGGAATCGCCACCTCAAGCACAACCCCGCCAATCCGCACTGGCTGGACCGTGACCGCTTTGTGCTGTCCAACGGACACGGCTCCATGCTGATTTATGCGCTGCTGCACCTGACCGGCTACGACCTGCCCATGGAAGAGCTAAAGAACTTCCGTCAGTTGCACAGCAAAACCGCGGGCCACCCCGAGGTTGGCATTACCCCCGGTGTGGAGACCACCACCGGACCGCTGGGACAGGGCCTGTCCAACGCCGTGGGCATGGCGCTGACCGAGAAATTGCTGGCCGCCGAGTTCAACCGGGGGTCGCACCAAGTTATCGATCACCACACCTACGTTTTCATGGGGGACGGCTGCCTGATGGAAGGCATCAGCCACGAGGTTTGCTCCCTGGCGGGAACCTGGGGCCTGTCCAAGCTGATCGCCTTTTATGACGACAACGGTATTTCCATCGACGGCCACGTGGAAGGTTGGTTTACCGATGACACGCCCAAGCGCTTTGCGGCTTATGGCTGGAATGTGATTGCGGCGGTGGACGGTCACGACCCGGTTGCCCTGGATGCGGCGGTTCGTGCGGCCCGCGCACAGAGCGCCTTGCCCGATGGCCGACCCACACTCATTTGCTGCAAGACCGTGATTGGCAAAGGCTCGCCCAACAAGGCCGGCACACACGATGTGCATGGCGCCGCGCTGGGCGCTGCTGAAGTAGCGGCCACGCGCGCTGCACTGGGTTGGAGCCATGCGCCTTTCGAAATTCCTTCTGACATTGCACAAGCATGGAATGCGCAGGCGCGCGGCATGGATGCTGAGCGTTCCTGGCGTGCTCGCTTTGAGGCCTATCGCGCTGAATATCCGACCCTGGCTGCCGAGCTGGAGCGTCGCATGGCAGGTGATTTGCCGTCGGCCTTTGCAGAAAAGTTGCCTGAGTTGCTGGCAGCCATTGCCGCCAAGCCGGACGCAGTGGCAACCCGAAAGGCCAGCCAAAACGCGCTGGACGCCTTGGCCCCGCTGCTGCCCGAATTCTTTGGAGGCAGTGCCGACTTGACCGGCTCCAACCTCACCAATTTCAAGGGGTGCGTGAAGGCAGGCGTGGACGGGCAGGGCGCATTTCAGCCGGGCAATCACATGAGCTATGGCGTGCGTGAATTCGGCATGGCCGCCATCATGAACGGCATGGCGCTGCACGGTGGCTACCTTCCCTATGGAGGCACCTTCCTTACTTTCAGCGACTACAGCCGCAATGCCATTCGCATGGCCGCGCTGATGAAGCAGCGGGTGATCCATGTGTTCACCCACGACAGCATTGGCCTGGGCGAAGACGGTCCTACGCACCAGAGCGTGGAGCACATTCCTTCTTTGCGCATCATTCCGGGACTGGATGTCTGGCGTCCGGCCGATGGCCTGGAAACCGCAGTCGCCTGGGCCTGTGCCGTAGAGCGACGCGACGGCCCCAGTGCCTTGTGCCTGTCGCGACAGAACTTACCGCGTCTGACCGTAACGGAAATGGTTGCGTCCATTCGCCGGGGTGGCTACGTGCTGTCCGATATGGAGGGCGCGCAAGCCGTTCTGGTTGCCACCGGTTCTGAGCTGGAACTGGCCATGCAGGCGCAAGCCACGCTGGCTGCCGAAGGTATTGCCACCCGCGTGGTGTCTATGCCTTGCAGCAATGTCTTTGATCGCCAGACGGGCGACTATCAGGAGAGCGTTTTGCCGATGCAACTTCCGGCGGTTGCGGTTGAGGCCGCACACCCGGACTTCTGGCGCAAATACGTGGGCCGTACGGGTGCCGTGGTGGGCATGACGGGTTTTGGCGAGTCAGCCCCGGCGAAAGACCTGTATGCGTACTTTGGCATCACCGCCGAACGGGTGGCCACTGCGGTGCGCACCACGGTGCGCCGGGTCGATAGCCATCAGGCGCAGGCACTGCCGTCTCACATCGTTCCTTCTTCCAATTGAGGAGTTCATCTGTGTTTCCCTCGTTTGAACTGGTCATGTTCGATCTGGACGGCACGCTGATTGCCACCGCGCCGGAAATATGTGACGCCGTGAACGACACCCTGCGCCAGTTCAATCTGCAAGAGGTGACGCAACAACAGGTAGACGCCTGGATCGGCCATGGCACGCGCGAACTGCTGATACAGGCTATAGCCTTTCGGGAGCACGCTGACCCGCAGGTGCTGCGTGGCAGTCAACGCTTTGCCGAGATGAACAAGGTGTTTGACGGCCATTACCTGAGCCGTTGCGGTACCCGCAGCGAACTCTATCCACAGGTACGGGAAACCCTGGCTACTTTGCGAAGCCGGGGCGTGAAGATTGCAGTGGTTACTAACAAGGAGCACCGCTATACCCAAACGGTGCTGAATGCCCACCAGATCACGCCCATGGTGGATCTGGTAATTAGCGGCGACACCTTGCCGACCAAAAAGCCCGACCCCAGTGGTGTGGCGCATTGTTTGCAAAAGTTCCGCATCCGGCCGGAGCGGGCCCTGTTTGTCGGTGACTCCAGCATCGACGTGGCAACCGCCCGCAACGCCGGGGTTCGAGTGTGGGCGCTGCCCTATGGCTACAACATGGGCCAGCCCATTCAGGCCTGCCAACCCGACCGGGTTATTGCAGATTGCTCCGCATTGTTGGCTTAGCGGCCTGACGAAAGTTTTCGTCTTTTTACCTCAAGGAACCTTCATGGCTTTTGTCTCTTTGCGCCAGATGCTCGACCACGCCGCTGAAAACGGCTATGGCGTGCCGGCCTTCAACGTCAACAACCTGGAACAGATCCAGGCCATCATGGAAGCGGCCCAGGCCACCGACAGCCCGGTGATTCTGCAAGC
>CAKZJN010000160.1 GCA_936943465.1 uncultured Rhodoferax sp. | reverse complement strand
TGAATGGCCTGAAGGATGTGGAGCAGGTGTTTATCAACGGCCACACCGAAAAACGTGTGCCGCATAACCTGAACATGAGCTTCAACTATGTGGAAGGGGAGTCGTTGATCATGGGCATCAAGGGCCTGGCAGTGAGCAGCGGCTCGGCCTGTACCTCCGCCAGCCTGGAGCCCAGCTATGTGCTGCGCGCCCTGGGTCGTAGCGACGAACTGGCCCACAGCAGCCTGCGCATGACGATTGGCCGCTGGACGACCGAAGAAGAAATTGACTACGCAGTGGACACCATCAAGAAGAACGTAGCCAAGCTGCGTGACCTGAGCCCGCTGTGGGATATGTACAAAGACGGCATTGATATCAGCACGATTCAATGGGCCGCTCACTGATTGAAATTAAGAGGTAACCCAAATGGCCTATTCAGAAAAAGTCGTTGACCACTATGAAAACCCCCGCAACGTCGGCTCCTTTGACAAGGGTGACGAAGACGTTGGCACCGGCATGGTGGGCGCACCCGCGTGCGGTGATGTGATGAAGCTGCAGATCAAGGTCAATCCGCAAACCGGCGTGATTGAAGATGCGCGCTTTAAGACCTACGGTTGCGGCTCGGCCATTGCGTCGAGCTCGTTGGTGACCGAATGGGTCAAGGGCAAGACGCTGGACCAGGCGGCAGCGCTGAAAAACAGCGAAATTGCCGAAGAGCTGGCTTTGCCTCCGGTAAAAATTCATTGCTCCATCCTGGCCGAAGACGCCATCAAGGCTGCGGTTGACGACTACAAGAAGAAGCACCTGAACTGATATGGCAGTCACCCTGACCGAGGCCGCAGCACGCCATGTAAACCGCTACCTTGCCAAGCGCGGCAAGGGTGTGGGGGTGCGTCTGGGCGTCAAGACCACCGGATGTTCCGGCCTGGCCTACCAATTGGAGTACGTGGACGAGCTGGCACCCGAAGACATCGTTTTCGAGGGCCATGGCGTCAAGGTGCTGGTGGACCCCAAGAGTCTGGCCTATATCGATGGCACCCAGCTCGACTTTGTGCGCGAAGGCCTGAACGAGGGCTTTCGCTTCAACAACCCGAACGAGCGGGACAAGTGCGGCTGCGGTGAGTCGTTCCGGGTGTGAATCTCCAGGCTGATGACTTTGAACTGTTCGGGCTGAACCGGCAGTTCGCCCAGGACCGTGCCTCGCTCGACGATCGCTGGAAGGCGCTCCAGCGCGAGGCCCACCCGGATAAATTCGCGGCCCAGGGCGCGGCAGCGCAGCGGGTTGCCATGCAGTGGTCGGTGCGCATCAACGAAGCCTACCAACGCTTGAAAGACCCGCTCAAACGTGCCGCTTACTTGTGCGAGTTAGCGGGTTTCCCGGTGAATGCGCACAGCAACACAGCTATGCCTGCGGCATTTCTGATGCAGCAAATGGAATGGCGCGAGGCCATGGACGATGCCGATGGGGCCGACGCACTGGAATCCCTGGCCGATGCGGTGCAAGCCAGCATGAAGAAACTGCTGCAACAATGCGCGTCCTTGCTGGATGAACAGCACGATTTCGCCGCGGCTGTCGGCACGATCCGTGCCCTGATGTTTATCGAGAAATTCACGCAGGACCTGAATCAGCGGCTGGACCAGTTCGCATAAGAAATACGATGGCGCTTTTACAAATTTCCGAACCCGGGGCTTCGCCCAATCCGCACCAGCGCCGTATCGCCATTGGTATTGATCTGGGGACCACCCATTCCCTGGTCGCCTCGGTGCGCAACGGCGTAGCGGAGTGTCTGCCCGATGGTCAAGGCCGGGTGATTTTGCCCAGCGTGGTGCGGTATGTGGATGCGCAGCGTCGGCAGATCGGCTTTGATGCACTGGAAAACCAGGTCGCCGACCCGGCCAACACGATCGCTTCCGTCAAGCGCCTGATGGGGCGGGGCATGGCCGATGTGGCCCACGCCGAGAAGCTGCCCTATGCCCTGGTAGACGAACCCGGCATGGTCAAAGTGCGCACCATCGCCGGCGAAAAAAGCCCGGTGGAAGTGAGTGGTGAGATTCTGGCTACGCTGCGCTTCCGTGCTGAAGACACCTTTAATGACGACATTTTTGGCGCCGTGATCACCGTGCCCGCCTACTTTGACGACGCCCAACGCCAAGCCACCAAGGACGCGGCCCAACTCGCCGGCCTGAACGTGCTGCGCCTGATCAACGAGCCCACCGCTGCGGCCATTGCCTACGGCCTGGACAACGGGTCTGAAGGCGTTTACGCGGTGTACGACCTCGGTGGGGGCACCTTTGACATCTCCATCCTGCGCCTGTCGGCCGGTGTGTTCGAGGTGCTGGCCGCCGGTGGCGACTCCGCTTTGGGTGGCGACGATTACGACCGCGCCTTGGCCGATTGGCTGCTGCACGAGTCTGAGTTGACCATTGACTCCATGGAAGACCAGGCCCGCTTGCTGGCCCACGCACGCCAGTGCAAGGAAGTGTTGTCGTCGGAAGAAATTGTGACTGCCGAAGTGGATCTGTCCACCGGCAGGATCGACCTGTCTCTGAATCGAGAACAGTTTGAAGCCGCAACCGCCGCCTTGACCGCCCGCACCTTGCAAGCCATCAAGAAGGCCCTGCGCGATGCCAAGCTCACCAAGGACGACATCAAGGGCGTGGTCATGGTCGGAGGCTCCACCCGTATGCCGCAGGTGCGCCATGCAGTGGGCGAATTCTTCGGCCAGGAACCGCTGGTCAACCTGAACCCGGACGAGGTGGTGGCGCTGGGTGCGGCCATCCAGGCCAATCAGTTGGCGGGCAACAACCCGGATGGCGATTTGCTGCTGTTGGACGTGATTCCGCTGTCGCTCGGCATTGAGACCATGGGCGGTTTGGTCGAGCGCATTGTTCCGCGCAACCAAACCATTCCCACCGCCATGGCGCAGGACTTCACGACTTACAAGGATGGTCAGACCGCCTTGGCGCTACACGTGGTGCAGGGTGAGCGCGATCTGGTTGCCGATTGCCGTAGCCTGGCCCGATTTGAGTTGCGCGGGATTCCGCCCATGGCTGCCGGTGTTGCGCGCATTCGCGTGACCTTTACCGTGGATGCCGATGGTCTGTTGAATGTGGCTGCCCGGGAGCAGGTCAGTGGCGTCGAGGCACGCATTGACGTGAAACCCTCGTATGGCCTGAGTGACGACCAGATTGCGCAAATGCTGAAAGACAGTTTCAGTACCGCGCAGCAGGACATGCAGGCCCGTGCGCTGGTGGAGGCTCGCGTCGATGCCGACCGCTTATTGCTGGCGACTCGCAGCGCGCTGGCCGCTGACGGCGGTCTTTTGACCCCCGACGAGCGTGCCGCCATTGACCAAGCGATGGCGCTTACCCAGCAGGCGCTCAGCAGCACCGATGCAGCCCACGTCGAGGCCGTCTCAAAAGCCTTGGCCCAAGCCACCGAAGCCTTTGCGGCGGCGCGCATGAACCATGGCATTGCGCAGGCGCTGGCTGGCAAGAACATTGAAACGATTTAGCTCCCTATGCCCATCATCAAAATTCTTCCCCACCCGGAATACTGCCCGCAGGGCGCGCAGGTCACGGCACCGGCCGGAACCTCGATTTGTGAGGCGCTGCTGGAAAACGGCATTCATATCGAGCACGCTTGCGACATGAGTTGTGCCTGTACCACCTGCCACGTGGTGGTGCGCGAAGGCTTTGCCTCGCTGAATGAACAAGAGGAAACCGAGGAAGACTTGCTCGACCGCGCATGGGGTCTGGAGCCGAACTCGCGTCTGAGTTGCCAGGCCATCCTGGCCCAGAAGGATCTGGTGGTGGAGATTCCCAAGTACTCCATCAACCACGCCAAAGAGAACCACTAGCCGAAGCAGGCCCTGACGATGCGCCAAATTTTCCTGGATACCGAGACCACCGGCCTGTACGCAGAGCAGGGCGACCGTGTGATCGAAATCGGCTGTGTGGAGATGGTCAACCGCAAACTGACCGGCCATAACCTGCACATCTACCTGAACCCGGAGCGGGACAGCCACGAAGAGGCCCTGAAGGTCCACGGCCTGACCACCGAGTTCTTGCGCGACAAGCCCAAATTTGCCGAGATTGCCGACACCTTCCTGGCCTACGTACAGGATGCGGAAATCATCATCCACAACGCGCCGTTTGACCTAGGCTTTCTGAACGCCGAACTGAAGCGTCTCGGCAAATTGCCGGTCAAAGAGCATGTGGGCTCGGTGCGCGACACGCTGGTCATGGCCAAGGAAATGTTCCCCGGCAAACGCAACAGCCTGGATGCCCTGTGTGACCGTCTGGAAGTAGACAACTCGGGCCGCACCTTGCATGGGGCGCTGCTCGATGCAGAATTGCTCGCCGACGTCTACATCAACATGACGCGCGGGCAGGACGCCTTGCTGATGGACTCGAATGAGCCATCGCCCCAAAAGGGCATAGCTGTGGAGCGGGTGGACCTTGGAAACCTTGACTTGCCGGTTCTGCTGGCCAACGCCCAGGAACTCGCCGCGCACACCGACGCCATGCAGCAAATTGACAAAGCTTCCGGTGGCAAAGCGCTTTGGAAAGAAAACGCCTGATTTCTATGTATAATCTAAGGCTTTCCTGAACAGAATTCAGGGCGATTAGCTCAGGGGTAGAGCACTGCATTCACACTGCAGGGGTCGCAAGTTCGAAACTTGCATCGCCCACCA
>CAKZJN010000159.1 GCA_936943465.1 uncultured Rhodoferax sp. | reverse complement strand
CTGATGCCCAAGCGCTTTTTGCATGCCGCACCGTGGGAGCGGTTGCAGCATTACGCCCGCTACCTCAAGGCCATCACCCTGCGCCTGGACAAATACCGCGCCGACCCGGCACGTGACGCCGCGCGTCTGGCCGAGTTGCGCCCGCAGGAGCAACGCTACTGGCGGCTGGTGGCCGAGCGCAAGGGCGTGGTCGATGACCGCATGCTGGAGTTCCGCTGGCTGCTGGAAGAACTGCGCGTGAGTTTCTTTGCGCAGGAGCTGCGCACGCCGCAGCCGGTGAGCGTGAAGCGGCTGGACAAAGCCTGGGCGCAGCTTAGTTAGCCGCCCTCAGAGTTTTTTCAACCGCTCCAGCGCCGCCAGCAGCGTTTCATCCTGCTTGGCAAAGCAGAAGCGCACGACGCGCTGGTCGAATCCATTGCCGTAGAAGGCCGAAAGCGGGATGGCGGCTACGCCGATCTCGCGGGTGAGCCACTGGCAAAACTCCGCCTCGTTCAGGTCGCTCACGTCCGAGATGTCCACGCACTGAAAGTAGCTGCCCTGCGTGTGCAGCAGCTTGAAGCGTGTTTGCGCTAAACCCTCGCGGAACAGATCACGTTTGCGCTGGTAGAACGCCGGCAGATTCACATAAGGCGCCGGGTCTTCCATGTAGCGTGCCAGCCCGTATTGCACCGGGGTGTTGACGGTGAACACATTGAACTGGTGTACCTTGCGGAATTCGGTGGTGAGGCTGGCGGGTGCGGCCACATAGCCCACTTTCCAGCCGGTGACGTGGTAGGTCTTGCCAAAGCTGCTGACGATAAAGGCGCGGGCCGCCAGCGCGGGGAAGCGGGCTACGCTCTGGTGCTCGGCACCGTCAAACACCATGTGCTCATACACCTCATCGCTGATCAGCAGCACGTCGGTGGGAGCGAGCAGCTCCTGCAGCTTCATCATGTCGGCATCGGACCAGACCGTGGCGCTGGGGTTGTGCGGCGTGTTGATGATCAAGGCCCGGGTTTTCGGGGTGATGGCCGCTGCAATCTTGTCAAAGTCGGGGCGGAAGCTACCGGGTGTGAGTGGTACACGCACCGCCACGCCGCCGGCCAACTCGATGTTGGGCACATAGCTGTCGTAGCAGGGCTCCAGCACGATGACTTCGTCGCCCGGATGCACGATGGCCAGAATGGCCGTGATGATGGCCTGCGTGGCACCGGCGGTGATGGTGATTTCGGTGTCGGGGTGGTAGCGGTGCCGGTGCAGGCGTTCGATTTTGTCGGCAATGGCCTGGCGCAACACCGGCACACCGATCATGGGCGGGTACTGGTTGTGACCGGCTTGCATGGCCTCGGTCACCGCATTCACCAAGGCCGGATCGCAGGCGAAGTCCGGAAAACCCTGGCCCAGGTTGACCGCCTTGTGCTGCGCGGCCAGCGCCGACATCACGGTGAAGATGGTGGTGCCCACCTGAGGCAGGCGGCTGGTGAGCGCGGGCGTGCGGGGTGCGGTTTCAGAGTTCATAGTCGTTCACATGGCCGGTCATGGCCTTGGCAATCAAATCGCGGCTGAGGCGGTTGCTAAGCAGTTCGGCAAAGGTATAGACAAAGTTGCGCAGGTAGGCGCTGCGCTTGAAGGCCACCCGCGCAATGTTCTGGCCGAAGAGCTGGCCGGCCGGACGCGTAACCAGTCCACCCTTGCCGCCGTTGTTGGCGCAGTCGTCTTTGATGTCCTCGACGGCCATCTCGGCAGCGATGCCCACGCCCATGCCCAGGCGCACATAGGTCTTGATCACATCGGAGTCGATGGCTTCCAGCGCGATGCGGGGCTCCAGGTGGGCGTTGGCGAAGGCGGTGTCAATCTTGGTGCGGCCGGTAAACGACGGGTGGTAGGTAATCAGCGGTTCCTTCGCCACGTCCTGCAACGTGATGTGTTCTTTCTTCGCCAGCGGGTGGTCGGCGGGGAGCACCAGCATGTGCTGCCACTCGTAGCAGGGCAGGGTGACCAACTCCGCATAGGCCTGCAACGACTCGGTGGCAATGCCGATTTCCGCCACATCATCGATCAGCATGCGCGCCACCTGGTCGGGCGCGCCCTGGTGCAGGCTGATGTTGACCTTGGGATACGCGGCGCGAAGGGCCGCTACTTTTTCCGGCAGTACGTAGCGGGCCTGGGTGTGGGTGGTGGCGATCGACAGGGTGCCACTGTCTTGCGTGCTGTATTGCTCGCCAATGCGCTTGAGGTTGCCTACCTCGCCCATGATGAGCTCGATGCTGCGCAACACATGCTGGCCGGGTTCGGTAATGCGCTTGAGGCGCTTGCCGTGGCGGGCAAAAATTTCAATGCCCAGCTCTTCTTCCAGCTCGATGATGGCCTTGGACACGCCCGGCTGGGATGTGTGCAGCGCTTTGGCGGCTTCGGTCAGGTTCAGGTTGCGGCGTGCCGCTTCCTGGACGAAGCGGAATTGGTGGAGATTCATGCGGGCTCTTTGCGGTGATTGCTAATACACAAAAGCAATGATAAACGCATTCATTATCCCTCTTTGCAGCTATTAATGTGCTGCAAAGGACGCAGGGAGCGGGCTATTCGGAGGCAATATCCGCCAGCAGCGCAACCAATCGCGGGTCTTCACCCACGGCGGGCTTCAGCGTGAACTCGACTGCCGGGTATTGCGCGCGCAACGCCTCCACCAGCAGTGGAAGGTCTTCGCGGGCATGGCGTCCGACGCCCAGAAACAGCGGCACCACCGAAATCAGGCGGCAACCGGCCTCAATCAAATCCCGGCAGGCGGTGGCCAGGTCGGGTGTGCTGAGTTCGAGGTAGGCGCAGCGCACTTGCAGATCGGGTTGGGCCAGCGTGAGGGTACGGGCCACGGCCTCCACAGGGCGGTGCCACAGCGGATCGCGCGAACCATGGGCAAACAGGACCACGGCGCGTTGTTGCTTGGGAGTATTCATCGTCGGAGCACCAGCCAGCTAAACGCAGACAGCGACAGCATGGAGTAGATCAGCCCCGGCAGGGCTGCGGTAAACCAGGGCTGCCAACCCTGCAAGGTGCCCAAGTCGCT
>CAKZJN010000158.1 GCA_936943465.1 uncultured Rhodoferax sp. | reverse complement strand
GTCAGCCAGAACGCCAGCGCCCAGCGCCAGCGCGCAGACAGGGCGCGGGCGTGCGGGAGCAAGGTGGCGCTATACAGCGCGTGGCGCAGGTTAACGACAAAGGTAGTGAGCCAGATCACCGGCACCGCCGTACCGCTGCCAATGAGACTCACCGCCACAAACTGCGAAGAGCCGCCAAACACCAGCGCCGAAAGCCCCAGCGTTAGCCACACCGGCAAGCCAGTCGCAACGGCTAGCGCACCAAAGATCACGCCAAAGGGCGCAGCCCCCACCAGCATGGGAAAGGTATCGCGCGCACCCGCGAAGAAGGGACGCAAACCCGATGTTCCTTAGGCCGTACCACCCACGGTCAGGCCGTCGATGCGCAGTGTCGGCTGGCCCACGCCCACCGGCACGCTCTGGCCTTCCTTGCCGCAGGTGCCCACACCGCTGTCGAGCTTCATGTCGTTGCCGATCATGGTGACGCGGGTGAGAGCATCCGGGCCATTGCCCACAATCGTGGCGCCCTTGACCGGATAGAGAATCTTGCCGTTTTCGACCCAATACGCCTCGGAGGCAGAGAACACAAATTTGCCGGAGGTAATGTCCACCTGACCACCGCCGAAGTTGGTGGCGTACAGCCCCTTCTTGATACTGGCCACAATTTCTTCAGGTGCCTTATCGCCGCCCAGCATGTAGGTGTTGGTCATGCGCGGCATGGGCACGTGCGCATAGCTCTCGCGCCGGCCGTTACCGGTGGGCTTCACGCCCATCAGGCGCGCGTTCATGGAGTCCTGGATGTAGCCCTTCAGAATGCCGTCTTCAATCAGCACATTGCGTTGGCTGGCATTGCCCTCGTCGTCCACATTGAGCGAACCACGGCGGTCGGCAATGGTGCCGTCGTCGAGCACGGTCACGCCCTTGGCCGCGACGCGCTTGCCGATACGGCCGCTGAAGGCACTCGACCCCTTGCGGTTGAAGTCCCCTTCCAGGCCGTGGCCAATCGCTTCGTGCAGCAAGATGCCGGGCCAACCGGAGCCCAGCACCACCGTCATTTCACCAGCGGGTGCAGGGCGCGCCTCCAGATTGGTGAGCGCGGCATGCACGGCCTGGTTCACGTATTCCTCAATCTGCGCATCGGTGAAATAGGCCAGACCGAAGCGGCCACCGCCACCGCTGGAACCTACCTCGCGACGCCCTTTTTGTTCCGCAATCACGGTAACCGACAGCCGTACCAGCGGTCGCACATCGGCGGCCAGCGTGCCGTCCGCGCGCGCCACCAGCACCACGTCGTATTCGGACGCCAGCCCCGCCATGACCTGCGCAACGCGCGGGTCTTTGGCGCGCGCCAGGCGCTCCACCTTGCCCAGCAGTTCCACCTTGGTGGTGCTGTCCAGTGTGGAAATGGGGTCCAGGCCCGGATACAGGCTGCGTGCGCCGGCAATTTTTTGGGCCGCGGTTTTGACCTTGGCCGATTTGGACGCACCGGAAATGCTGCGCACCGTGCGCGCCGCGTCCAGCAGCGATGCCTCGGAAATATCGTCGGAATAGGCAAACGCGGTTTTCTCGCCGCTGACGGCGCGCACGCCCACGCCCTGGTCAATGCTGAAGGAACCGGTTTTGACAATGCCCTCTTCCAGACTCCAGCCCTCGGAGCGGGTGTACTGGAAGTACAGATCGGCGTCGTCCACCTTGTGCGCCTTGATTTCGTTCAGGGCACGGGCCAGATGGGTTTCATCCAGGCCGAAGGGGCTGAGCAGGAGGGACTTGGCGGTGGCCAGGCGTTCGATGGTGGGTTCGCGAGAGATCATCTTTGCATTTTAGGCTTGGGTTTTTGGGGCTACTTGGTTGGGTTGGGAAGACCTTTTTAGGGCTGGCTTATGGGTGATGTTTTTCCCTGCGGGGCTTTTGTAGGTCCCCACTCCCCCCAGCCCCCTCGCCCCGCCGGGCGAGGGGGGGAGAAGGCGGACTGCCGATTTGTTGGTGTCGCGCCGGCTACGGAAATAAGCGCGGGAGGTTGCCACTGTGCTTGATGGGCTCGGTCTAACGCCGGTAGTTCCGAGCGCCGGAGAGCTAGGGAGATCTAAGGATGCAGGCGAAGCAATTGAAAGTGGTTTGGTACCCTGCGCCTGTAAGGCCGCAGCCGAAGCGACGTAACCAAATCGGCTGTCCGACTTGGCTCCCCTTTCACCCCGGCGGGGGTGAAAGGGGCGGGGGGGATAGGGGGGGAATACAAGAATCACTTATGCAACTTCCCTAGCCAACTGCAACAGCAAATGATCAAACGCTTCTACGGCCAACTGCATGTCGTCGCTGGTGGTGGACTCGAGCGGGTTGTGGCTGATGCCGGCGTTCTGGCCACGCACGAACAGCATGGCTTGGGGCAGCAGGTCGTGCAGTTTCATGGCGTCATGGCCGGCGCCGCTGGGCATGCGGAACAGGGGCAGGCCGAGTGCGGCAACAGCGGTTTCCCAGCGGGCCTGCCAGGCCGGTGCGCTGGGGGCAGCGCTGGCGCGCATGGTCTCGGTCAGGTGCAGTTGCAGGCCACGCGCCTGGGCAATGGCTTCGGCCTTGGCCAGCACATCGCGGGCAAGTGCATCGCGTTGGGCGTCGCTGGGTGCGCGCAGGTCCAGCGAAAACTGGCAGCGGCCCGGCACCACGTTGATGGAACCCGCAGGCACGTTCAACTGCCCCACGGTGCCGACCGAGTCGCCATCCTGGCTAGCGCGTTGCTCCACATACAGCAGCAGTTCGGCGACGGCCGTTGCGGCATCGCGGCGACGGTCCATGGGGGTGGTTCCTGCATGGCTGGCGACACCCACGATTTCGCCCGTAAAGCGCACGCTGGCGTTGATCGAGGTGACGATGCCCAGCGGCAGGTTGAGCTCGTTCAGTACCGGGCCCTGTTCAATGTGCACTTCCACAAAGCCCAGATAGTCGGCGGCATTGCGCTGGAGCTTGGGAATGTCATCGATGCACAGCCCGGCCTGTTGCATGGCGGTGCGCATGCTGATGCCATCGGCATCCACCTGGTCCAGCCACTCGGTTTTGAAGTCTCCGGTGAGCGCGCCCGAGCCCAGAAAGGTGGCTTTGTAGCGTTGGCCTTCTTCTTCGGCAAAGGCCACGATTTCCAGATCAAACGGCAGGCGCTTGCCTTGGCTCTTGAGGTGCTGAACCGACGCCAGCGGCACATAAATCCCCAGCCGCCCATCGTACTTCCCGCCGTTGCGTACGGTGTCATAGTGGCTGCCGGTCATCAGGGCTTTGGGCTGCGAACCATCGCCTTGGTAGCGGCCCACCACGTTGCCCACCGCATCAATGTGCACCTCGTCGCAACCGGCATCCAGCATGTTCTTGCTGATGCGCTGCGCACAGGCGCGGTGTGCGTCGGTCAGGTAGGTGACGGTGAGTTGCCCCTGCTCGGCATAGCCCGCGTCGCTGTGTTGGGCCAAGGTCTCCTGCCAGTCCCACACCGCGTTGCCACGGTCCACCGTCACACCAAATTTGTCGTTCAGGCGAATCTCGGCAATGCGGTGCACGTTGCGCAGGCACTCTTGCAATTCGTAGTCGGGGTGGCCGTACAGGCGACGCTCAAAGGTGGCAATGATCTCGGCTTTGTTGAGGCCCACGCCGCGTGGCCCGCGCACCGCCAGGATGAACGGAAAGCCAAAGCGCGCGTTGTAGTCGGCGTTGAGTTTCTGGATCTTTTCAAACTCCGCCGGGGTGCATTGCGTCAGGCCGGCCTTGTTTTGTTCGTTGGTGCTCTCGGCAGTGAGGCTTTTGTCCACCATCGCCTTGCCCGCAAGTTCGGGGTGGGCCCGCAGCAGGGCCAATTGCGCGTCTTGCCCGCCTTCGGTGACGACCTGGGCCATGGCGTGTTTGAGTTGCGCCAGCGACGCAAACGGGCGCTGTGCCAGCGCGGCGCGCGCAATCCAGGGCGAGTGTTCGTACAGCCCGTCGAGCAGGGCGCAGGCGTCATCGAGGGACGCGCTGTTGAGTTGTTCCAGGGTCAGGGGCATTGCGGCTTACTCGCTGAACGGATGGGTGACTTTCCAGTGCCGGGCAATGTCCACGCGGCGGCAGACCCACACCTTGTCGTGCTGCTGGATGTGATCCAAAAAGCGCTGCAGCGCGGTGATACGGCCCGGGCGACCCAGGAGCCGGCAGTGCATGCCCACGCTCATCATGGCGGGTTGGTTCAGGCCATTGGGGTCGCCTTCGGTATACAGCGTGTCAAACGTGTCCTTGAGGTACTGGAAGAACGGGTCGGCATGTGAGTAGCCCTGGGGCAGTGCAAAGCGCATGTCGTTGCAGTCCAGCGTGTAGGGCACGATGAGCTGCGGTACGACGTCGCCATTGGTCTTTTTCACCTTCATCCAGAACGGGAGGTCTTCGCCGTAGTAATCGGCGTCGTATTCAAAGCCGCCGTAGTCGGCCACCAAACGCCGGGTGTTGGGGCTATCGCGGCCGGTGTACCAGCCCAGGGCGCGCTCGCCAATCAGGCGGGTGATGATCTCCATGCCGCGCTGCATGTGCTCGCGCTCCAGCGATTCATCCATGTTCTGGTAGTGAATCCAGCGCCAGCCGTGGCAGGCAATTTCGTGACCGAGTTCAACAAAGGCGGCGGTGAGTTCGGGGTGACGTTCCAGCGCCATGCTCACGCCAAACACAGTCAGCGGCAGGCCGCGCTTTTCGAACTCACGCAGGATGCGCCACACGCCCTGGCGCGAGCCATATTCGTAAATGCCTTCCATGCTGATGTGGCGGTCGGGGTAGCTGGCCGGGTTGAACATTTCCGACAGAAACTGCTCGGAGCCCGCATCGCCATGCAGCACGCTGTTCTCGCCGCCTTCTTCGTAGTTCAGAACAAACTGTACGGCCACGCGGGCCTGGCCGGGCCATTGGGCGTGGGGTGGTTTCTTGCCGTAACCAATCAGGTCGCGCGGGTAGCTTTGGGTCGAGTCGTAGTGCTTCATAGGGTGGCGGGGCGGGGATTGAAATTCAGGGCCTGTTCCACGTTACTCAGGTGGGCGTTCATCAGTTCCACGGCCAGTTCGGCATCGCGGGCCTTGATGGCTTTGACGATGGCTTCGTGTTCTTCATGCGAATGCGCAGCGGCGGTGGAGCTTTGGTACATGAGCGTGATGAGCGCGCTGCGGGACAAAAGGTCGAGCAACAAAGCGGCTAGCACTTCGTTGCCCATCAGCTTGGCCATGCGCACATGAAAGTCGCCCAGCAACTCGGTGCGACCCGGCACATCGCCGCGCTGGACGGCCAGCTTTTCTTGCGTCATGTGGGTTTGCAGGGCCTTGATGTCACTGGCCTTGGCGGTGGCCACAAAGGCGCGCACCATGCCGGCTTCCAGCATGCGACGCACTTCAAACACCTGCTTGGCTTCGGCCTCGGACGGTGCGGCGACAAAGGCACCGCGCGCCGGTTCAATCTTGATCAGTCTATTTTGTGAAAGCCGGTACAAAGCCTGGCGCACCAGCGTGCGCGACACGCCGAACTGGTCCGCCAGCTTTTGCTCGACCAGTTTGGCTCCGGGCTGAAGCCGGTGCTCCACAATCGCCTTGGTGAGCGACTCCACAATGAAGCTGGTGGTGGTTGTGTCCATCCGCAAATGATAGCGGCATGTCTGAAAAGTGTATACACTTTGCCAACATCTTTATCGATTCAGCAACAAGGAGTTTCCATGGGCCTGAGTACACACGTGCTGGACACCATGCACGGCGCACCGGCAGCGGGCATGCAAGTGGCGCTGTACACCACCGAAGGCCAGCAGGCCACCTTGGTCAAGAGCTTCACCCTCAACAGCGATGGCCGCAATCCGGATGGGCCACTATACGACAACGCCAGTCTCAAAAAAGGCACCTACCGCTTGGTGTTTGACGTGGCGGGCTACTTCAAGGCACGCGGCGTCACGCTGCCGGAGCCCAATTTCCTGAACCAGGTCAGCCTGGACTTTGGCGTGGCCCATGTGGACCAGCACTACCACGTGCCACTGCTGGTCAGCCCCTGGAGCTACTCGACCTACCGCGGGTCGTAAATCTGTTACATCTGGCCTTCGGTCAGGGTATCGAGTTGGAAACGGCCGCTCTTGTGCCACAGCCAGGTGTCGGTGTAAGTCACGTGCCCCATCTTGACTGGAGCGGGAAATGGCGCAGCGGCACGGACCGAACGTTCGATATCGGCCATGACCTCGGGCGCGTGCTTGGGCGCACGCATCCAGCCCACCTTCATGACGTTGCCGCGTGCATCAATGTCCACCTCCAGAACGCCCACGGCATACAGCAGCGGCGGCATCTTGCCGGTGTAAATGCGCTTGGCATTTTTCTCATACAAGTGCGCTGCGGCGTCGCGGCGGTAATCCCTCGGGCTTTGGGCCAGCGAGACCTTGCCCAATATGGGCGGCGGTTTGGGGGCCTCGACAACGGGCGCTGGCGGGGGCGGTGGGGGGGGCGGTGGAACGGGTTTGGGCGGTGGCGGGGGGGTCGCGCAACCAGCAATCAGGGCGGCCACGGCGGCCCACCAATAGATGGGCCTTACGCTGGAACCAAGGCTTGTCAAAAAGCGTGTATTTTTCAAGAGTTGTCCCCTTTATTTCTTGATAGGGCGTACTGTGCACCGTTTTTGCCCATCCGGGGTAGCGCGGTGAAGATTAAAGGTATCTCTTTGTGAACGTTTTGCCCAAGCTGTTGGAGTGTCTGGTGCGAGAGCCCGCCGTGCTGGTAACGGTGCTGACCACAAGGGGGTCGGTGCCGCGTGAAACCGGTGCCTGGATGGCGGTTCTGGCCGGTGATGTGCTGGGCACCATCGGTGGCGGCCGGCTGGAACTCGACGCCATCCACCATGCACGCCAAGGCTTGACCGACGCACCTTCTGGCAACCGCCCCCAGCGAATTTTGTACCGCCTGGGCCCCAGTTTGGGGCAATGCTGCGGCGGCGAAGTGCAACTGCAATATGAGCGGGTGGGGGCTGCTGAGGTAGCCGTATTGCGTGAGCGCCTGGCACCCCGCCTCGCACCCTTGGCCCTTTTTGGTGGCGGACATGTGGGCCGGGCGCTGGTACATGTGTTGTCGCCATTGCCCTGGGAACTGACATGGATTGATAGCCGCGACGAGATATTCCCGGCCCAACTGCCTGACAACGTGGCCTGCGAACACTCCGACCCGGTGCAGGCCGCCGTCCCGGGGCTGGCCGCCGGCAGCCAGGTGCTGATCATGAGCTTCAGCCACGCCGAAGACCTCGACATTGTGGCCGCCTGTCTGACGCGCCAGCGCGCACACCACGACCTGCCTTATGTGGGCTTGATCGGCAGTAAGACCAAGTGGGCATCATTCCGTAGTCGTCTGCGCGAGCGGGGCTTTTCCGATGTCGAACTGGACGCCGTGACCTGTCCGATCGGCCTGCCTGGCATTACCGACAAGCGGCCCGAGGCGATTGCGGTCTCGGTGGCGGCCCAACTCTTGCTCTTGCAGAACGCGCAATAGTTTTTAAACTGTATACAATTTGCCGAAGGAGACCTGACACACATGGAAAGCTACCTTCTTGATTGGGCCAATCTGCTGTTGCGGTGGGTCCACGTCATTACCGCCATTGCCTGGGTGGGCTCGTCGTTTTACTTTGTCTTTCTGGACAGCAGCCTGACGCCGCCCGAGGATGAAGACCTCAAGCGCCAGGGTGTCAGCGGTGAGTTGTGGGCCGTGCATGGCGGGGGTTTCTACCATCCGGTCAAGTTCGCGGTGTCTCCACCCAAACTGCCGGGGCACCTGCACTGGTTCTTCTGGGAGAGTTACAGCACTTGGTTGACCGGGTTCTCGCTGTTTACCGTGTCCTACCTTTGGAACGCCGGCACCTACCTGATCGACAAGTCGGTAATGGCCTGGGAGCCCGAGATGGCGGTGGCCGCCGCGCTGGCATTTCTGGTGGTGTTCTGGCTGGCTTACGACCGCATTTGCCGCACGCTGGGCGAACGCGAAGGGGGCGATGGCATTGTCGGCGCCTTGGTGTTTGTACTGGTGTGTGTGGCTGCATGGTTGGCTTGCCACTGGTTTTCGGGCCGCGCTGCGTTTCTGCTGGTGGGCGCCATGATCGCCACCACCATGAGTGCCAATGTGTTCTTCTGGATCATTCCCGGCCAGCGCACGGTGGTCGCCAGCATCAAGGCCGGTAAGCCGGTGGACCCGATCCATGGCAAGCGCGGCAAGCAGCGCAGTGTGCACAACACCTATTTCACGCTGCCAGTGCTATTTGCCATGCTGAGCAACCACTACAGCTTCACCTACACCCACCCGCAAAACTGGCTGGTGCTGATCGCCATGATGTTTGCCGGTGCGGCCATCCGCCAGTTTTTCGTGATGCGCCACGGCTTCAAGCTCGGCCGCAATCCGCATCCCTGGAAGTACGCAGCCACCGGTGTGGTGGCCATCCTGGCGGTGTTCATTTGGCTGCGGCCGGCGGACAAGCCGGCGGCAGAGACTGCCGCCGCATCAGCAACACTGGCAGCCCAAGGATCACCCGGCGCCGCGGGCGGCCCGATCAGCTACAAAACGCTGCAACCGATCTTGGAACAACGCTGCTACCTGTGCCATGCCGAGCAGGTGCAAATGAAGAACGTGCGCCTGGACTCTCCGCGCGACGTCGCCAAGCATGCCCAACTGCTGTACCAACTGTCGGTTGTGACCCGTGTGATGCCCATGAACAACGCCACCAATATCAGCGACGCCGAGCGCGCCCTGATCAAGCAGTGGTTTGAATCCGGCGCGCACGTGGACTAAGACTTCTCAGGACCGCGCAGCCAGCTCCAGCGCGAGTTGGTTGTGCCGCTCCACCAGGGGTCCCAGATCCACGGTTTCCAATTGCCCACGCCGCACCACCACGCGGCCGTTGACCACGGTGTAGTCGGTTTGCGGGCTGCCACAGAGCACCAGGGCGCCCACCGGGTCGTGCACCGCGCCACCGGCAAAGGCCAGCGTGTTCAAGTCAAACAGCACCAGGTCGGCACACATGCCCACGCTCAAGTGGCCGATATCCGAACGCCCCAGCACCAGCGCGCCCCCGCGGGTGGCCATGTGCAGCACATCGCGGGCGGTCATCTCGGCGGGCCCCAGATCGCAGCCGAAGAATGTTTTGCGGCTGCCGTCGGCCAGCGCGCGCTCCTCGGGCGGCTGCATGGCGCGGCCCACGCGGGCCAGCAGCAGCGCCTGCCGCGCCTCATTCACCATGTGGGCGGCGTCGTTGCTGGCGCTGCCATCCACGCCCAGGCCCACCGGCACGCCGGCATTTAGCATGCGCCGCACCGGGGCAATGCCGCTGGCCAGGCGCATGTTGCTGCAGGGGCAGTGGGCCACGCCCGTTTTGCTGGCGGCAAACAGGCTGATGCCTTCGTCATCGAGCTTGACGCAGTGCGCGTGCCACACGTCGGGGCCCAGCCAGCCGAGGTCTTGCGCGTATTGGGTCGGGGTGCAGCCAAACTTTGCCCGCGAATAGGCCAGGTCGTGGTCGTTCTCCGCCAAATGGGTGTGCAGGCGCACCTGGTAACGCCGCGCCAGTTCGGCCGACAGGCGCATCAGGTCGCGGCTCACGCTAAAGGGGGAGCAGGGCGCCACCGCCACCTGCGTCATGCTGCCAAAGCCGGCATCGTGGTGCGCCTCAATCACGCGCTGCGTGTCCTTCAGGATGGCATCTTCGTTTTCCACCACGCGGTCGGGCGGCAGACCGCCCTGGCTCTGGCCCACGCTCATGCTGCCGCGTGTGGCGGTAAAGCGCATGCCGATCTGGCGGGCCGCCTCAATGCTGTCGTCCAGCCGCACGCCATTGGGGTAGATGTACAGGTGGTCGCTGCTCGTGGTGCAGCCCGACAGCAGCAGTTCGGCCATCGCCACCTGGGTGGATACGTGCACCATGTCCGGCGTCAGCCCCGACCAGATCGGGTACAGCCCCTCCAGCCAGCCAAACAGCTCGGCGTTTTGCACACCCGGAATCGCCCTGGTGAGGCTCTGGTACATGTGGTGGTGCGTGTTGACCAGACCGGGCGTAACCAGGTGGTTGCGGGCGTCAATGACTTCGTCACTTTGCAGCGCATCGGGCGGGAGCTGGTCTGCCGGGCCGATAAAGGCGATCCGGTTGTCGCGAATCAGGATGGACGCATTGCGCAGCTCGGTGCGCTGGTCGTCCTGGGTGGCGATGGTGTGGGCGTTGTGAATTAGCAAGCTTGGCATGGGCGAACTCAATCAATGGTTAAACCAAATAATCGAGGCCGAATCCCGCTGAAAAACCGGGGTTTTCAGAGGCGAGCGCCGCGTTGCCGTGCGTACCGGGCTGTGCGCCGCCATCATAGCCCGAGGCTTGCTTTCAGGGCAAAGTTTGACATTTCTCAATGTGGCGTCGTCGCCAAAACGGCACAGTGCAACCCATGTTAGCCAGCCAACAAGCATTCATCTCGGAGTTCCCCGCCCAGACAGTACTGCCTGGGGCCGCGCTCTTGCGGCGCGGAAATGCAGCGGGAGCAGCATTGTTTATTGAGTCCGGGCGCGTGGTGCTCGGAATCGCCTCGGTGGCCGAGCCGACTGAGCCGGGGGCACAGCAACCCATGGAGCACCAGCTCGGTGTGGTGGAAGGTCCGGCCTGGCTGGAGGCCAATGCGGCGGTGTTGGACTTGCCCAGCGCAGTCGATGCCATGGCTGAAACCGAAGTGGTGCTGCACCGCGTTCCATTGACCGAATTTCGCGCTAGCTTGTCGGGTGG
>CAKZJN010000157.1 GCA_936943465.1 uncultured Rhodoferax sp. | reverse complement strand
GCCAGCATGGTGGCCGATGTGCACCGCATCCTGACCCGTGGCGGCGTGTTCATGTACCCGTGGGACAAGCGTGAGCCCGACAAGGCCGGCAAGCTGCGCCTGATGTACGAAGCCAACCCGATGGGCTGGATCGTGGAGCAGGCCGGTGGCGCTGCCAGCACCGGGCGCGAGCGCATTCTGGATGTGCAACCCACCAAACTGCACCAGCGCGTGTCGGTGGTGCTGGGTTCCAAAAACGAAGTGGAACGCGTGGCGGGTTACCACACGGCGGCTTAAGCCACCGTCGTTACAAACCGCACATCTTCTTGAACGGCCCCAACACGGCTTCGCCGCGGAAGGGCTTTACTACCCAGCCGGTCACGCCAATCGCGCGGCCGCGTTCGCGCATGGCCTGGTTGTCTTCGGTGGTCAACATGACGATGTGCACCGCCTTGTTGCCCATCTCGCCACGGATTTTCTCGGCCATGGTCAGGCCATCCATGTTGGGCATATTGACGTCACTCAACACCAGCTTGATGGACGGGTCGTTGCGCAACTGCTCCAGGCCGTCGCGCCCGTCATTGGCCCGCGTCACCTCAAAACCGTTCTTGACCAAGAAACTGCTGACGATCTCACGCATGGTGTTGGAGTCGTCAACCACTAAGACATGTGCCATTGCCAAATTCTCCTGATGCGATGGGCCTAAAACAAATCCAGCTCACCGGTCGGGCCGGAATCGGCTGCCGCGGAATACTCGGCAAACTGATCGGGCGACCAATGCAAGTTAAAGATAAAGCGCTGCACGATCACCAGCGGCGGCAACTCCGGGCGCTTGCCTTCTGACAGGTTGTAGCGAATACAAAGCTGCGGGTCAGTTGAGCCGAACGATATGTATTTGTGCGCGTGGTTGATGACGATGGGAACCTGCGTCTGCTGGTTGGCAAACGCCTCGGGCGGTATGTAGCGGTTCTTGAAGGCACCCCAAATCAGGTTGGTGGTTTCACCCAACATATTGTTCAAGTCACGAAAACTCAGCTCGCCGCCCAGGCCCTCATAACTCAGCCCGGCAATCAGGCCCTGGCGCAGCGCGTTTTCTTCGGTCTGCAACATCATGTAGCCGCGACACCAGGTGCTCTCAATCGCAATCAGCGTGGAAACCTCGCCCTGAATAATGCGGTCGTGCACCACATAAGGCGACTGCGCCTCAACCACCGCATTGGGAAACATGGACCGCAACGCCGAACAGGTCAGTTCAACGATGCCGTGCACCAGCGGGGTCGGGTAGCGCAAGCTGAAAATGGTGCGGTCCACGCTGGAGCGCAACTGCTCCATATCGCTGCTGGACCACTCAAATTGCACAAACTCCCGCTCCTGCGGGCTCAGTGCACGCTCGCTGGTGCGGCGCAGAAAAACGGGGAGTTCGGGGCGAAGTTTGTGAACGGATCGGGTCCAGGCCAAGCCGGCCGAGGCATCGGTAAGCAGCGCCTCTGACATCATCAGCCCTGCCAAATCCTGGTGCGCCTCCAACAGCGACAGCGCGCCGCCGGGCTCACTCTCCAGCGGCTTCAGCCCCTGGGCCACACAAAAATCCGCCAGATTTTGCCGCTCCACCGGATCAGGATCGATCAGCAGAACCTTGGCCTCAAGCTTGGTGGTTTCGGTCATATGGAGTACCCGCCCGGTGGTGTCGCTATTTGTAGTTGCTGAATATGCTACCGCAACTAAATACGCCTTTTGGCGAAAACGCCGGGATTTCATCCGCTTGGCGGGTGGCGTCCTGACCTGCGTCACAGGCCAATTTGTGCACTTTCTGCAGAATTTACGACGCACGTCAAAGTCGCCACGGTTCTTGGATTTAATATGTGGGACATCCGGTGCAAGCGAAGTGCCGGGCTATTAACTGCAGGGAAAATCATGGTCGTGCGCCAGCGAACGGTGATGTGGTTGGCTCCATTAGTTTGCGCAGCCTTGGGGGGCTTGCCCACTTGGCTGGGTGCACCGTGGCTTCTCTGGGTCAGCGTTCCGCTGATTGGCTGCATTGCCGCCTGGCTGGTCTGGTCCCAAGCCGCCGATTCCACAGAACCCCAATCTCAGCACAGCATTGCGAAGGCCGATGCACTGCAGCAACAAGCGGAGCTGCAAGAATTGTTGGCCACCATCGTCCCCACCTGGAAGCACCATGTGGAATCCGGCAGACAGCAAATGGAAACCGCGGTCGTCCAGATTGCGCAAAGTCTGGCCGCGATATTGCAGCAGTTTGAAGCGGCCGGTATCGGCCACTCCCAGGAAGACAGCCCGCACAGCACCGCCGAGTTGCTGGCCTTGTGTGAAAGCGAACTTCAACCGGTTGTCAGTTCGCTCAAGGAACTCATCGGTGGCAAGGAAGTCATGATTGACAACATCCGGCAACTCGCCGATGAAACGCAGGCTCTCAAAACCATGGCCGGCGAAGTCACCAGCATTGCGTGGCAAACCAACCTGCTGGCACTCAATGCCGCCATTGAAGCGGCGCGTGCCGGTGACGCCGGCCGCGGCTTTGCCATCGTGGCGGCCGAGGTGCGCAAGCTCTCGATGCGATCGTCGGGCACCGGCAAGCAAATGGAAGCCCGGGTCGGCCAGATCAGCAGCATCATGGGCAGCACGTCGGAATCGGTGCAAGAAGCCAACGCGCATGACCGACAAGCCATTGATCTGTCCAACAACCTGGTGAACGATGTCTTGCTAAACGTCCGCAAGATGGGCGACACCGCCAACACCATGCGTGAACACGGCCTCATCGTGCGTTCCGAGGTCGAGAAGTTGCTGATGGCCATGCAGTTTCAGGACCGCGTATCGCAGGTGCTGCAGGCCGTCATTGCCGATATGGAACGCTTGTCGCCCTATCTGGCAACGGGTGATGAAGCACCGCCCAGCGCCCGCGAATGGCTAGACAATTTGCGCGGCACCTACTCGATGGAAGACCAGCATCTGGCCCATCGCTGATTGTGTAAAATGCGCCTTTCGCCGGTGTAGCTCAGTCGGTAGAGCAGCTCATTCGTAATGAGAAGGTCGGGTGTTCGATTCATCTCTCCGGCACCACATACCAAAGGCCCGAATTGCTCGGGTCTTTTTTTTCGTCCGCTTTTCCCCTGCGTTTCCAGGCATTGTTGCAAGTCCATAAAAAGACTATATTTGGTCTTGTTTAAGTCTGGAGCACGACCATGCGCTACGCATCACAAGTCAAACCCATCAGCTATCTCAAAGCCAATGCTGCAGAGGTTTTGACACACCTCGCGGAGCAGCGTGAACCGATGGTCATCACTCAAAACGGTGAAGCCAAGGCTGTCCTTCAAGACATCGTTTCATTCGAAGAGACGCAAGAAACACTGGCGTTGCTAAAAGTCCTTGCGCTGGGCAATCAGGATGTGACCGCCGGCAAGGTCAAGCCGGTTGCTGATATCGTTGCCCGACTACGCGCCAAGCGAACTTCAGCCTTATGACAGGCTCATCTGCCAAATTCGAAGTCCTGCTCACGGAGGGTGCGGAGCAGGACTTGGAGGCCATCCACGACTACATCTCCGAATTCGATTGCGTCGCTAACGCCAACTATGTATTGGATGCGCTGATGGACGTTGTGAATAGCCTGTCGAGATTCCCTGAGCGCGGTAGCTATCCGAAGGAGCTGATCGGCCTTGGCATCAAGGAATACCGCCAAACATTCTTCAAACCTTACCGCGTGATCTACCGTGTCACAGGGAGCCAAGTCATCGTTTACCTGATAGCCGACGGACGCCGCGCCATGCAAACGGTGCTTGCTCGCCGTCTGCTGGGCGCTTGACCCGGCAGCAACCGCAGCTACAGCTACCAAGCCTACGTTGAACTGCTCAGTCGCTGAGCACTAACCGGTTTGTCAATTCCGGCTACTTACTTTTTCTGGTGACTCCAGCAAACGCGTCGGCGTGGTCGCCTTCGGCCGGGACGATGGGGAGTTTGTCGGTACTCTGGAAGTCCATTGGCTCGCTATTCAAATAGCCAACGGTTTCCGCCCAG
>CAKZJN010000156.1 GCA_936943465.1 uncultured Rhodoferax sp. | reverse complement strand
CATTGCATCGAATCCGTGCGCCGCCACGCGCTGGCACGCCCCGATGTGGGCTTTGCGATCTGGCATGAAGGCAAACTCATTGAGCAGTGGCGCCGGTGCGCAGCCCTGGAGCCCGGCACCCCACTGGAACCCGGCTCGCCGCAGGCACTCGATGCACTCGACCAGCGCCTCCGCGATGTGCTGGGCGACGACTTCCTGGAACAAAGTATTCGCGTCAACTGGTCCGGCCGCAGCGCCAGCCAGGGTCAGCGCAGCGACGCCCCACCCGCCCTGCGCGTCTGGGGCCGCGCCGGCATCCCCGACGCCGCCCGCTCACGCGCCGACCACCAGTTTGCCTACGTCAATGGCCGCTTTGTGCGCGACAAGGTACTCACCCACGCCGCCCGCAGCGCCTACGAAGACGTGCTCCACGGCCACCGCCAGCCGGTCTATGCGCTGTACCTGAGCATGGACCCGACAAGGGTCGATGTGAACGTCCACCCGACCAAAATTGAAGTCCGCTTTCGCGACAGCCGCGAAGTCCACCAAGCCATTCGCCACGCCGCAGAAGACGCCCTGGCCGTCCCCCGCGCCCAGGCCGCCGCAGCGCAATCCACCAGTACACCAAATGAAGCAATCCTGGCAGCCACACCGGTCAGGCCCCTGTATTCGGTCCAACCCTCGATGCCCTTCGCACCCCAGCCTGGCCACCGCGTCAGCGACGTCAGTGCCCTTTGGCAACGCAGCAGCAACGAGCCCCAAAGCACAAGCGGCGCCACCCCCTGGAGCCCTTCCCCAGGAGGCTGGGCGGCAGAGGGCTCTGCGCAGGTAAAGGAGGAGGCCGCGCAGCGGACGGGGGACACGGAGCAGAGCCCTCTGCCGCCCAGCCTCCGCCCCGGAGAAGACGAAGAAAGCTGGCCCCTAGGCCGTGCCATAGCCCAATTGCAAGGCGTCTACATCCTCGCCGAAAACGCACAAGGTCTGGTGGTGGTGGATATGCACGCCGCCCACGAACGCATCGTCTACGAACGGCTTAAAAACCAACTCGGCAGCGCCAGCACCGCCGAAGGCTTGCTGCAAGGCCTCTCCAGCCAGCCGCTGCTCATTCCGGTGACCTTTGCCGCCACACCCACCGAGGTCGCCACAGTGGAAAGCCACGCCGACACCCTGCATCTGCTGGGCCTGGAAATTGTGCCCTTCTCGCCCAAAACGCTGGCGGTGCGCGCCGTACCCAGCACCCTGGCGCAGGGCGACGCGGTGGAACTGGCCCGTAGCGTGCTGGCAGAACTCAGCCAGCACGACGCCAGCACCGTGGTGCAACGCGCCCAAAACGAATTGCTCGCCACCATGGCCTGCCACGGCGCCGTGCGCGCCAACCGCAAACTCACGCTGGAAGAAATGAACGGGCTGCTGCGCGATATGGAAGCCACCGAACGCAGCGACCAATGCAACCACGGCCGCCCCACCTGGCGGCAGGTCAGCATGCGGGAACTCGATGCGCTCTTTATGCGGGGAAAGTAACCCAGCCCTGGCGGCTACGACAGCACCTTGGGCACGCGGTTGTTGCGCAGACGGAAGGCGTCGGGCATGCCCGAGCCCAGCAAGGGGCGCAGGTACAGGCGGAAGGCGTCGGTTACTCCGGTGCCGCTGGCATCGATGAACTCGTCTTCCATCGTGCGGGTCTTGCCGGCTACGGAATCCAGCGACAGCAACTCGTAGTCCACCGAGTAAAAACCGGTGCGCTTAATAGCCACCGAGCCGTCCTTGCCGCCCCACATGGCGAATTGCACCGCTTTCTCGCCGACCTCGCGCGCCTCGCGCTGATCCACGTCCGACACGCAGCCAATGAACGAGCGTTGCAGGTAGCCAAAGGTGTCGCCACGCACGCGCTTGATCTTCAGCTTGGCCTTGATTTCCTCGCACAGCAAATCCGCCAACGCACCATTGCCGCTGAGTTGCACATTGCCGTGGGCATCGTGTTCCAGATCCTTGGCCAAGAGCGCGGCGATCGGTTGACCCGACGCATCGTGAATGCCTTCGGAAACGGCAATCACGCAGCGGCCATAGCGCTCATACGTGGCCTTCACATCGGCCAGAAATTGCTCCAGCACAAAGGTGCGCTCGGGCAGATAAATGAGGTGCGGGCCGTCGTCGGGAAATTTCTTGCCCAGCGCCGAGGCCGCTGTCAAAAAGCCGGCGTGCCGCCCCATCACTACACCGACATAGACGCCAGGCAAAGCCGCGTTGTCCAAGTTGGCGCCAGCAAAGGCCTGCGCGACAAAACGCGCTGCAGACGGAAAGCCAGGCGTGTGGTCGTTACCCACCAGGTCGTTGTCAATGGTCTTGGGAATGTGGATGGCGCGCAGCGGATAACTGGCCTTGCGCGCCTCTTCACTGACGATGCGTACGGTGTCCGAGGAATCGTTGCCGCCGATGTAGAAAAAGTGCCCGATCTGGTGGGCCCGCAGTACCTTGAAAATTTCTTTGCAATACGCCACATCGGGCTTGTCGCGGGTGGAGCCCAGGGCGCTCGACGGGGTGTTGGCGACCAGTTCCAGGTTGTGGCTGGTCTCTTGTGTCAGATCGAGGAAATCTTCGTTGATGATGCCGCGCACGCCATGCATGGCGCCGTAGATGTGGCCAATTTGCTGGAAACGACGTGCCTCCAACGCGACACCCACCAACGACTGGTTAATGACAGCGGTGGGGCCACCGCCCTGCGCAACCAGAATTTTTCCTGAGGACATAAAAGGCAACCTTAAAGCTTGGGTTGGGATGGGGAATCGTCGGAAACCAGGGCCTGAAATTCGGCCCAGTCGGAATCGTAATCACCTTCGATGACTTCGGGGGTAGGTAAAGGCCGCACCAAGCGACGGCGTTCGGTGAGGCCCAGACCGGGTGCTGGCTCGTTGCTTGCGTCTTTTCCGGCGCCTGCTGCGGACACCGACTTTTCTGCGGATCCTGTGGACGCAGAACGCGACTTGTTCTTTGACTTCATTGGCACACTGCTCTGGTTTCGTATTTGCGTGAACACCCCATAAACCGAGGCGCCCAGGCAAATAGTCAGCTCGCTGGGCGTCTTGGAGACCCGAGTTTATACACAAGCGGGCGCAGTGCTGCAAAGACCCGGCATACCCGCACGGTATGCCGGACTCGAAAGCCGAGGCCTAGTGGCCACCGCCCAGATAGGCCGCCTTAACCGCCGGGTCGTCGCGCAGCTTGGCCGCATCCCCGTGCACGGAAATACGGCCGTTTTCCAGGACGTAACCGTAGTCGGCCACCTTGAGGGCCGCAGCAGCAAACTGCTCCACCAGCAACATGGTGACGCCGCGGCTTTTCAGGTCTTCAATGATGCGGAAAACTTCTTCCACCAGAATCGGTGCCAGACCCATGGAGGGCTCGTCCAGCAGCACGATTTCGGGGTTCAGCATGACCGCGCGGGCCATGGCCAGCATTTGCTGCTCGCCGCCCGACAAGGTGCCCGCCAACTGGGTGCGGCGCTCTTTCAGGCGCGGGAACAGTTCCAGCGCTTTGTCCAGGTCATTGGCCACGTCGCCCTTGGGGCGGCTGCCGGTCAGGCGCGGGAACGCGCCGAGGATGAGGTTGTCGGTCACCGTCATGGTGGCAAACACGCGCCGGCCTTCGGGTGAGTGGGCCAGCCCCAGCTTGGCAATGGTGTAGGACTCCATGCCGTCAATGCGCTTGTCGCTCAAGCTGATTTCACCCGCCGTGGGTTTGATCATGCCGGATACGGCACGCATGGTGGTGGTTTTGCCCGCGCCATTGGAGCCAATCAGCGTGACCACCTTGCCCTTGGGCACTTCGATGGAAATGCCGTGCAGGACCTGCACCTTGCCGTAACCGGCTTCGAGATTTTTGATACTGAGCATCGTGAAATCCTGTTCTTAGGCTGCGGTGCCACCGAGGTAGGCCTCGATCACCTTTTCGTTGGCCTGCACTTCGGCGGGCTTGCCTTCGGCAATCTTCTGACCGAAGTCGAGCACGGAGACGTTGTCGCACACGCCCATCACCACGTCCATGTGGTGCTCGATCAGGATCACGGTGATGCCGTGGTCGCGGATCTTGCGGATGATGGTGATCAGTTCCTTGATATCGGGTGCGGTCAGACCGGCAGCGGGCTCGTCCAGCAGCAGCAATTGCGGGTCCAGCGCCAAGGCACGGGCAATTTCCAGCAAACGTTGCTTGCCGTAGGGCAGATTGCGGGCTTCTTCGTTGGCCAGATCGGCCAGCCCCACAAATTCGATCAGCCCCAGGCCACGTTCCACCGAAGCAGCTTCTTCACGGTTGTAGCGCGGCGTGTGCAGGGCCACGTCCACGATATTGCTGCCAAAGGTGTGGTGCAGTCCCACTTGCACGTTTTGCAGCGCGGTCATTTCACCGAACAACTGCACGTTTTGAAAGGTTCGCGCAATGCCCGACAAAGCGATGTCCGACGAGGTGCGTCCCACCACGGAGCGACCGGAAAACTCGATGGATCCGGCGGTGGGCACGTAGATGCCAGTCAGCACGTTCATCATGGTGCTCTTGCCCGAACCATTGGGGCCAATCAGGCCGTGGATGGTGCCGCGCTTAACGGTGATGTCGACCTGGTTAATGGCTTTCAAGCCACCGAACTGCATCAGCACGCCCTTGGCAATCAGCAGGTCCTGCCCGGCACCTGCAGCGGCGTTCATGATCGCGTCCTTGTGCTCGCCTGCGGTACGCACCACAGCGTGACCGGCGCGCGGGCCTTTGCGGGCAAACAGGTTGCGCACAAAGCCGACGATGCCGTCCTGCAGGTAATACACCACAAACAGAATCATCAATCCGAAGATCGACAGGCGCCAGTCGGTAATGGACTGCAGCCAGAACGAGAAGCCGGCCAAGGCAATGGTGCCCAACACCGGCAAAGCCATGGCCTTGGGCGTGGTCATCTTCTTGGAGACGGCGATGGCGCCGCCGACCGCGATCAGCACGGCCAAGGTGGAAGCCACAATGCGGAACATTTCCAGGTCGTCCAGCAGTTTGGGCAGGATCACGATGATGGCGGCGCCCAGCAGGGAGCCCACGCGGCTCTTGCGGCCACCCATGATCACCGCCAGCAGGAACAACACCGTGAGTTCGAAGTTGTAGGTGTTGGGCGAAATGTATTGCTCGGAGTACGCATACAGGCAGCCGGCCAGACCGGCAAAGCCGGCACTGATCACGAACGCGTACACCTTGTAGCGGTACACCGACACGCCCATACAGTCGGACGCCACCGGGCTGCCACGCAAGGCCTCAAAAGCACGACCGAGTTGCGATTTCAGGATGCGGTCCACCACCACCAGCGAAACCACCAGCAGCGCCAGAACCATCCAGTAAAACGCATGCTCATTCAACTGCACGCCGCCAAGGGAAGGCTTGGGCACCTTGATGCCCAACGGGCCTTCGGTGAGGAAGTCCATCTCGTTGATGAGAATCTGGATGATGGTGCCAAACGCCAGCGTCACCATGGCCAGATATGGCCCTGTCACCCGCAGCGCAGGCAACGCCAGCAAGGCGCCAAAGCCGGCCGTGACCCCGATGCTGGCCGGGATGATGACCCACAGCGGCGCGCCTAGTTTGAAGAACAGCACACCCGCCGTGTACGAGCCCACGCCGAACAAGCCGGCGTGACCCAATGACACCTGGCCGGTGTAGCCCACCACGATGTCCAGACCGAACAGCAGGATGGCGTAAATCATGATCGTGCCGATCATGTGGATGTAATACGGGTTGCTGGTGTACAGCGGCGCCGCCGCCAGCAGCGCGAATCCAACGATTCCGGAAATAAGAGACTTGCTGTTCATGTTCAGACTTTCTTGATCGCTGTTTTGCCGAACAGGCCGGATGGCTTGAATGCCAGCA
>CAKZJN010000155.1 GCA_936943465.1 uncultured Rhodoferax sp. | reverse complement strand
TGCTGGGCCTGTTGCAGTTTGCTCAGGCCTTCGTCGAGCTTGCCGTTTTCAATGAGCGACATGCCTTCGCGGTGTAACTGATCAGCAGCGCAGCCGGCCAGTGCAACGGCCAGCAGCACAACCAGGCTTTTTCGAGGGAACGATGGTAAATTTTTCACTGGGAACCCCCGGTGGCTAAAGATTGCGAAACGCCCATGGGCAAGTAGGTAAACAGCACTTTGGTGGCCTCTATGCGATCAATACGGTAGGTGTTATCCAGCGTCTCACCCTGCGCGGCCGTAATCACACGGTCACCTCGGGTCAGAATTACCAGGTTGGTGTCGCCCTGCTCGAACTTGCCCATAAAGGCATAGGGCAAGTTGGGAGCCTTTGGCGGTGGAGGAGGAGGCGGCGGCGGTGGAGGAGGGGGCGGCGGAGGGGGCGGCGGTGCCTTCACCCAAGTGCTCTGGGCAAACAAGCCGCCCGTGCCTTTCTTGGTCAAGTGGTCGCGCTGGTCAATGGGCTTGAGGCCCTGGTCCAGCGAATCGCCGGCCTTGCTCAGGCTGGCAGCACTCTCCGGTGCGCGCACTTTAGGGGCCTTGCCCGTCTTGGCTGGCTCCGACGTCGAGACTCCTTCATCGGGAGCAGGGCCAAACCAGATCAGCGCCGCAGTTGCCACGGCACCAGCAACAATCAGAAGTCGGGTGTTTGCGGGCGTCATGGCTGCGTATCCACATAAAGGGTGAACACCAGCTTGGCTTCCACCACGGCCTCATCTACCTTGTCGCGCTTGAATGCCGCGTTCTCCAGGGCCACGGTCGCGTTGTCCTGCAAAACCTTGTCCATAAAGCCCAGAACTTGCTTGAAGGTTCCCTTGACCGGCAAGCCCACCCGGTAACGCTGCAGGCGTTCGCCAGGCGTTACCACCAGCGTGTATTCGCCGGTCTCCAATACCAAGTCCTGTTTTTCGGCGGCCTTGTAAATGCGTTGCAGCGTTTCAGGCACCTTCTCCTCGGGGCCAAAGTTTTTGTAAAACACCCGCAGTTGTTCTTCCTGATTCAGCGATGAACTCATCGGCAGACTGCTCTTGTTGGCCACCTGCTTTTGCACCGACTCAACCCGCTTGCGCGCGTTGATCAAGTCTTTTTCACCCCAGCGCACCAGCGTAAACCAGGCCGCTACGGCCGCCACCATCAGAATCAGACCGACGGCACCCACCTTGCCTAACTGGTTCAGGCGGTACTGCACATGGCGTTGTAAAACCACGGTGTTCATTCGGCAGTCCTCCAGGTTGCAGACAGCCGGAAGCGCACCGGTTTCTCAGGCACCTTGGTGTTGATGGTGTGCGACTGCAACACCACCTCGGAAAAATCGGGGCTCTTTTGCAGGTCCGACACGAACTTCAGCATCGAAGCCATATCGCGCCCCTCCACCATCAGCACCACGTGGCTCTTGACCGGATCGGGTTCGATGGAAATCAGTGCCACATTGCCGGTGCTGGAAGCCTGGCCCAGTTCTACAAACAGGCGCTGCCAGGGCAGGCTGAGCTGCACCGAGGCTTGGCGTGCACTGCGCCACGATTGCGCCAGCACCGCCGGCTTCACCGCACTGACCGGCGCGGCAGCACCCAGCTTGGCCATTTCGGCTTGCAAGGTCTGGCGTTCAGCTTGCAGTTGCGGGTGCAACTCGGTTTGGTAATACGCGGCCACAAAGCCTGCGCTCAGCAGGCCCGCCAACAACAACAGCGCGCGCAGCCAGGGCAGGTGCCTGGGCGCCTCCATGAAATCAAAGTAAAAGCCCTTCATCATGCTTTGACTCCCAGCAGCGCAAAGGCATATTTGGCACCGGCGTCGGTGTTACGCGTTTTGAGCTGAACAAAGCGAACGCCCTCCATCGTGCCAAACGAAAGGTGCTCCATGGCCGGCGTATGCAGGTAGACCGATAGGGGCGTAGCCGCCTTCAGACTGGTGGAAGACATCATGACTTCCTGGCGAATGCGGATCAGCAACGCCTCGGGCGTTTCGATGTCGGAGTGCACCGAATAAATCCAGCGCCACGAGCCATCGTTCCAGCAACCCAGTGTCAGCCGACCCTGTTCCAGATTGACCAGCCAGCCCGCAGTGCCAAGCGCCTTGCGGTGCTTGCGCACTGTGGCGGTAAAGGCCGTCTGAACCGACTGCACCTTGGGCGCATTCAGGCCAAAATTGCTTTCCAGCACGGCATACAGCGTCTGGGGAATGGCAATCGACAAACGCGACTGGCCCGGGCGCCCAGCGGTCAGACCCAGCTTCCAGTCGGTGCTGGTATTGGGGCCATACACATCGTCAAAATTGAGGCGCGCCAGCGCAAGCTCTTCGTCGGTATTGCGCAATGCCGGCTGCCACGGAAAGCAGGCGTAACGCACCAGCTTGTCGGACAGCACCACGCGCACGCGATCGGGCTTGGTCTGCCGGACCAACTCGGTACACACCTCCACCATGCCCTTCCAGTTATCAGATGCCTGCACCTCCGCCTTGCGTTGGCGCACTTCACCCGCTTGCTGGCCCAGCCCCACTGCCTTGACGGCTTGGACCCGGTTGGGTTCGATATACAGCGACAGTGTGTCAGGTGATAAAAGTGACACGGTTGATCTCGGTTAAAGTGGTTTCACCGTTGCGTACCAGCGCCAGGGCCGAGTCGCGCAACAGCTTGGTTCCGTTGTCCTGCGCCGCCTGCTTGAGTTGGCGGATCGGTGCACGGGCAATGATCAGTTCACGGATTTCGTCGTTCAAGTCCAAAATTTCGGCAATGGCTTTGCGGCCCTTGAACCCGCTGCCCCGGCAGTGGCCGCAGCCCTTGCCCTCTTTGAAGGTCCAGCCCTCCACCTGCTCGGAGGTCAGGCCCGAAGCCGTCAGCAACTCAGGCGTCGGCGTGTACGGCTCTTCACAATGTTTGCAGTTCACCCGCACCAATCGCTGCGCCAGCACGCCATTCAGCGCCGACACCAGGCTGTACATATCCACGCCCATGTGCATAAAGCGGCCAATCACGTCAAACACGTTGTTGGCGTGGACGGTGGTAAACACCAAGTGGCCGGTCAGGGCGGACTGAATCGCAATCTGCGCGGTCTCGGAGTCACGAATTTCACCCACCATGATCTTGTCGGGGTCATGCCGCAAGATCGAACGCAGACCACGCGCAAAGGTCAGGCCCTTTTTCTCATTCACCGGAATCTGCAGCACGCCCGGCAACTGGTATTCCACCGGGTCTTCAATCGTGACGATCTTTTCCGAGCCCGAGTTCACCTCAGAGATAGCGGCGTACAGCGTAGTCGTCTTACCGCTACCGGTCGGGCCGGTCACCAGCATCATGCCGTAGGGCTCAGCCGCCATGCGGCGCAACTGCGCTGCCACGTCTTCGTCAAAGCCCAGCGT
>CAKZJN010000154.1 GCA_936943465.1 uncultured Rhodoferax sp. | reverse complement strand
TGCGGTGCTGCGAGCGTCTGCGCGACGCCGTCAAACTGCTGGAGCATGTAGCGGACCAGGCGACTGCCGATGCGGCGCTCAAAACCTGCGAAGAGATTGACCGCCTGGAGTCGGATGCCGACCGCGTCATGCGCACCGCCATGAGCAAGCTGTTTCGTGAAGAGCCGGATGTGCGTGAGGTGATCAAGCTCAAAGCCATTTATGAATTGCTGGAAACCATCACCGACAAGTGTGAGGATGTGGCCAATGTGATCGAGGGCATCATCCTCGAGAACTCCTGATATTCAAGCGGAATTCAGGACATGGAACAAGTACAGACAGCCCTGTGGGTGGTGATTCTGCTGGTGGCGCTGGCGCTGGCTTTCGACTTCATGAACGGTTTCCATGATGCGGCTAACTCCATTGCCACCGTGGTTTCCACCGGCGTTCTAAAGCCCGGACAGGCCATTCTGTTTGCGGCCTTCTTTAACTTCGTGGCGATTTTTATTTTCCACTTAAGCGTGGCGGCCACGGTGGGTAAAGGCATCGTGCAGCCTGGCGTGGTGGATACCCATGTGGTGTTTGGCGCCTTGCTGGGGGCGATCACCTGGAACGTTATCACCTGGTACTACGGTATTCCCAGTAGTTCCTCGCACGCCCTGATCGGCGGCATCGTTGGCGCGGTGATGGCCAAGTCAGGTGCCAGTGCGCTGATATCCGGCGGCATCTTGAAGACGGTGACCTTCATCTTTGTTTCACCTTTCTTAGGCTTTGTGTTGGGATCTTTGATGATGGTCGCCGTGGCCTGGTTGTTCCGGCGCACCCGTCCGTCCCGCATTGACAAGTGGTTTCGTCGGCTACAACTGTTGTCCGCAGGTGCTTACAGCTTGGGCCATGGTGGCAATGACGCGCAAAAGACCATTGGCATTATCTGGATGCTGCTGATTGCGACGGGCTATGTCTCAGCCGCAGACAAGTCGCCGCCGACCTGGACCATTGTGTCTTGCTATATGGCGATTGGCGTGGGCACCATGTTCGGCGGCTGGCGCATCGTGAAAACCATGGGGCAGAAAATTACCAAGCTCAAACCGGTGGGCGGTTTTTGCGCCGAAACTGGCGGGGCCATCACGCTGTTTTTGGCGACCTCAATTGGCGTTCCGGTATCCACGACCCACACCATTACGGGCGCCATTGTAGGCGTAGGTTCCACCCAGCGTGCCAGCGCGGTGCGTTGGGGTGTTGCCGGCAATATTGTCTGGGCCTGGGTCCTGACCATTCCAGCCAGCGCCTTCGTGGCGGCGGTTGCCTACTGGGTCAGTCTGCAGCTTTTCTAACGGCAGCCCGTAAGGTGCAATCAGGGGGCCGGTGCAGTGGTATCGCCCGCTCCCAAACTGCGTTCCATCATCACCACATCCAACCAACGGTCAAACTTCCAACCGCAGCTTTTTAAAACTCCGGCATGGCTGAAGCCGCAACGGGTGTGAACCCCAATCGAGCCCTGGTTTGCCGAGTCACCAATCACGGCCAGCAGTTTGCGAACGCCAACACGCTCGGCCTGATTCATCAATTCCAGCAACAAAAGCCGGCCGTAGCCTTTGCCTGCAGCCTCCGGTGCCAGGTAAATGGAGTCCTCCGCTGAATACCGGTAAGCGGGGCGGGGCTTGAACCAGTTGCAGTACGCGAAGCCGAGGACTCCCGAGGCATCTTCCAGCACCAGATAGGGCAGGCCGCGTGCGAGTACATCCGCGCGCCGGGCGCTCATTTCTTTTTCATCGGGGGGCGTGGTCTCAAACGTGCCGGTTCCGTGCAGCACATGGTGGCTATAGATTGCGGTGATGGCTGCCATGTCGCGATCGCCTGCGGGTCGAATTTGGGTCATGGGCTAATAAAAGATATAATGGAAGGCTGTTCAGAGTGTCACTGGTCGGGTGGCCAGTTGCGTGTCTCAAACTTTGAATTTTTTCGGCCAGGCATATTGCCTGGTTACCCAAAGGATAAACCATGGTCGTCATTCGACTCTCTCGCGGCGGTTCTAAAGGACGCCCTTTCTTCAACATCGTGGTCGCTGACAAGCGTACACGTCGTGATGGTCGCTTCATTGAGCGCATCGGTTTCTACAACCCGATCGCCACTGCTAACGAAGAAGGCATCCGCATTGCCCAAGACCGCCTGACCTACTGGCGCGGCGTGGGTGCACAAGCATCTCCTACGGTTGAGCGTCTGATCAACCAGGCTGCAAAAAAAGCAGCTTAATGGACCTTGGGAGTGGGGGCGCCTGAAGGCGTGCCCACTCCCAATTTATTTAACGCGCCATGATCGCCGGACTCGAAACTGCTGAAATGCCAGCAGACGCCATCGAGGTTGGCAGGATTGCTGACGCGTGGGGCGTCAAAGGCTGGTTCAAGGTCTTGCCCTATAGCGCCGATCCTGAAGCGCTTTTCTCCTCCAAACGTTGGTTTTTGTTACCCGCCGAGAAAGGTCCCAAGACCTTTGACGGGTGTGCCGTGCTTGCCGTCAAGGAAGCCAAGGAACACTCCGATTCCGTGGTGGCCAGTGCGCAAGACGTTGGTGACCGCAATGCCGCTGAGGCTTTGCGTGGTGCGCGCATTTTTGTTTCGCGTGCCAGTTTCCCCACCGCGGCGGACGATGAGTATTACTGGGTTGACCTGATCGGACTGAATGTCATCAACCGCGAAGACGAGGCATTGGGCACCGTGCGCGAGTTGCTTTCCACTGGCCCCCAGACCGTGCTGGTGCTGGCCTACACCGAAGAAGGCAAGACCAAGGAACGCATGATTCCGTTTGTCTCAGCGTATGTGGATGCGGTGGATTTGCCGAACCGCCTGATTCGGGTGGACTGGCAAGCCGATTACTGACGCACAGGCCCATGCGCTTTGATGTCGTCACCCTTTTTCCAGAACTGTTTACCCCGCTTCTGACGTCTGGCATTACCCGCCGGGCCTATGAAAGTGCGGCGGTGGATGTGCGCTTTACCAACCCGCGCGATTTCGCCGATGGAAACTACCGTCGCGTCGATGACCGGCCGTTTGGCGGCGGACCCGGCATGGTGATGATGGCCGAGCCCCTGGGCAAATCCCTTGCACACATTCAGGAGCAACGCGGTGCCAAGGCACCGGTGGTGCTTTTTTCCCCCATCGGGCGTGTGCTCGACCACAAACTGGTGTCCGAATTCGCTGCGGGGGACGGTGCCGTGTTGCTGTGCGGTCGCTATGAAGGACTGGATCAGCGCTTTATTGACACCCAGGTGAATCTACAAATTAGTCTGGGTGACTTTGTTTTGTCGGGTGGCGAAATTGCTGCCATGGCGCTGCTGGATGCGGTAACCCGTCTGCAGCCGGGCGTTCTTTCTGACCCGGAGAGCCACCACCAGGACAGTTTTAATCCGGCGCTGGATGGCTTGCTAGATTGCCCGCATTTCACCCGCCCGGAAGTCTGGTCGGGTCAGTCGGTGCCCGAGGTCTTGCTGTCGGGGCATCACGAAAAAATTGAACGCTGGCGTCGCGAGCAGCGGCTGGAAATTACGGCGCGCCATCGCCCGGATTTGCTGGATGTGGCACGGGCAGAAGGGCGACTCAGCCCCGCGGATGAGCGCTACTTGAAGCAGCGTCACTGAACTTGCTATAATGGCAGGCTAACCAGATCCTCTGGCCGGCCAAGTGTGGTCTCATCTGAAGATTCACGATAGGTCATCAATCCCGATGACGGCGCGCCCAAGATCACCAAGGAAACCATGAGCAACATCATTCAAGCACTCGAGCAGGAAGAAATCGCCCGCCTCGGAAAAACCATCCCCGAATTCGCCCCCGGCGACACCGTGATCGTCAACGTCAATGTGGTTGAAGGTAACCGCAAGCGCGTTCAGGCTTACGAAGGTGTCGTGATTGCCAAGCGCAATCGCGGTCTGAACAGCGGCTTCATCGTTCGCAAGATTTCTAGCGGCGAAGGCGTGGAGCGTACGTTCCAAACCTACAGCCCGCTGATCGCCAGCATTGAAGTCAAGCGTCGTGGCGATGTGCGCCGCGCCAAGCTGTACTACCTCCGTGACCGTAGCGGCAAGTCTGCACGTATCAAGGAAAAGCTGCCAGCCAAGAAGACTGCCGCCTAAATCACGGGCTGCGACTTTCAAGAAACCGCCGAGGCTCACGCTCCGGCGGTTTTTTTTCGACCAAAATCTGTGCATTTACCAACTGGATGCCCCGTGGCTACAGCACCTCCTTACGACCCTCGACTGGTACCGGTTCACCGGGTAGATACCGACCTGCCGCGTCCCCACGCCAG
>CAKZJN010000153.1 GCA_936943465.1 uncultured Rhodoferax sp. | reverse complement strand
CCAGGGCCGCACGAATGCGCTGCGCCTAGCGTGTTGCCGCCCTTGCCATTTACCCGGGCCTACGCGTTTCGCCCTATTCAAGGCCACTGGCCCGAGGTGTGGGATGGCAGTGGCGAAACCAGCCTGACGCAGACCTGGGTGCGGGACCAGCCACCCCGCCCGTGGGACTTCGCATCGCTGGCTTGTGTGGCCGACGTCTTCTTTCCCCGCTTGTTCATTCGCCGTGCGACGTACGTGCCGGTGGGGACGGTGTCCATGACGGTGTACTTCCACGCTGGCAGTCCGCAACTGGAGCGCACAGGGGACGCATTTTTGCTGGGACAGGCGCGCGCCCAGGCTTTTCGCAATGGCTTTTTTGACCAGACCAGCCAGTTGTGGAGCGACCAGGGCGTTCTGCTGGTGACGACGCACCAGATCGTCTATTACAAACAGTGATCCAATCCTGTCCTTACCCAGGAACCCAAGCCATGCAAGACGTTTTAATGGACCGCAACGACGGTGTCATGACCATCACCCTGAACCGGGTGGACAAAAAGAACTCCTTCACCCAGGCCATGTATGCCGCCTGCGCCGACGCGCTGGAGCAGGCGCAAGGCGATGCGGCAATGCGTGTGGTGGTTTTTCAGGGCCACGCCACCGTGTTCAGTGCCGGCAACGACATTGCCGACTTTTTGAACAACCCGGCGCCCGGCCTGGATGCGCCGGTGCTGCGCTTCCTGCGTGCGCTGGCGGCTTTTCCTAAGCCGGTGGTGGCGGCAGTGTGCGGTCCTGCGGTGGGCATCGGCACCACCTTGCTGTTTCACTGCGATCTGGTCTATGCCGGTGACAACGCGGCATTTGCGATGCCCTTTGTAAACCTGGGTCTGTGCCCCGAAGCGGCGTCCAGCTTGCTGGTGCCGCAGATGCTGGGCTACCACCGCGCGGCGGAGGCCTTGCTGCTCGGTGAGCCGTTCATGGCCGAAGCCGCGCTGGAGGTGGGGCTGGTGAACCGCATCGTGCCGCCCACCGAAGCCAACGCCGTTGCCCAGACGCAGGCGCGCAAGCTGGCCGCCAAGCCGATGACCTCCCTGGTGGAGACCAAACGCCTGATGAAAAAGGGGCAGCAAAGCCAGGTGCTGGCGCTGATTGACGAAGAAGCCCAGATTTTTGGCCGCATGTTGGGCGAGCCCGCTGCCCGCGAGGCGTTTGGCGCATTCATGGAAAAACGTAAACCCGATTTTTCCGGCTTGTGATGTATTGCCGACATTGCCCCATCAGCGCCTCGAAAGCGCCTTGCCATACCTAACAAAGTTCGATACTGTGTGCAGTAACAAACTGAATTGGGAGGGTGGGCGTGGCAGGTACTTTCGGACTGGGGGCTGAGCCCTTTTGCCGTGCAATTCTCGAGACCCTGCCTAGCGGTGTGGTGGTTCAGGACCTAACCGGAAAAATCATTGCTGCCAACGCGGCTGCCCAAACCATGTTGGGTCTGACGCTGGACCAGATGCTGGGCGTCTCCTCGATTGACCCTGCCTGGCAATCCTTGCATGAAGACGGCAGCCCGTTTCATGGCGACACCCACCCCGCCATGCAGGTGTTGCGCACCGGGGCTCCGGTATCCAACGTGGTGATGGGCATCTTCAATCCCAGTACCAATAGCCACACCTGGATTCATGTCAATGCTGTGCCCATCCGCGCCAGTGGGTCAGACGCCTTGCAAGGCGTTTACGCGACCTTCCAAGACATTACGGCGCAACGAATCGCCGAGCGAGCTTTGCAAGACCGCAACGCCGAATTCCGCATGGCGGTGCAATCCAGCAGCGATGGTTTCTGGATTGCCGATGCGCAGGGGCGACTGTTGGAAGTGAATCAGGCCTACGAGCGTTTATCGGGCTACAGCCACGACGAGTTGCTGAACCTCGCCATTCCCGAAATTGACTGTTTTGACAACTTGCCCGAAGTTGCGGCCCGCATGGAGCGCATCGTGCGCAACGGCAGTGAGCGATTTGTCACCGTGCACCGCAAAAAAGACGGCACGCGCTGGCCGACCGAGGTGGTGGCTTCGTATTCGGCGCTGGGTGGTGGGCGCTTCTATTGCTTTATCAAGGACCTGACAGAGCAGCAGCAATCGGCCGAACTGATTTGGCACCAGGCCAACTTTGACCGATTGACCGATCTGCCCAACCGTGCCTTGTTTTTTGATCGCCTGTCCCAGGAATGCTCGGCAGCCCGAAGAAGCGGCAAGCATGTCGCCTTGCTGTTTGCCGACCTGGACGCTTTCAAGCCGGTCAATGACCGTTACGGTCACGATGCCGGCGACCTGGTGTTGCGCACGGTGGCCACGCGCTGGCTGGCCTGTGTGCGCGAAACCGACACCGTGGCCAGGCTGGGCGGAGATGAGTTTGCCGTGATTGTGGGCAACCTGGAGTCTCCGGATGAGGCCGCCCACATTGCTTCCAAACTGATTGATGCGATGCGACAGGACATAGTTTTGCCTTGTGGAAACCTCTGCAAAGTGGGTGTGAGCATCGGCATCGCCCTGTTCCCGGACAACGCGGTGGAGATGGATTCGCTGCTGTCCGCAGCCGACCGGGCTATGTACGTCTGCAAGGCGCAGGGCAGTCAGTCATTTGCGGTGTCAGACGCCCGCTCACATGCCTCAGCCTTCGGCACTAGTTGGATTCCATTTCATGACGCCAACTTGGTGGGGGTGGCGGAAATTGACGACCAGCACCGCCACCTGGTTCGCATGGTGAACGAGTTGAATCACACCTTGTTGGCGGAATCCACGCTGGAGCATGTGGAATCACGCTTTGACGAACTCATCCGCTATGCGGCATTCCATTTTCAGACCGAGCACCGGCTCATGGCTGAGCACGCCTACCCGCAGCAGGACGCACACGACCAGGAACATGGGCAGTTGGTCGGCGAGTTGCGCCTGATTCTGCAAAAGAAGAGCGGCGAGGGCGACATGCTGGTGCTGCAGAAAATCAAGGACTGGTTGATCGGCCACATGCACAACTCGGATCGGTTGCTGGGCCGGTTTCTCAATCAAAAGGGCGTGTTCTGAACCGCTGAGGAGCGCACGCTGCGGCTTCCTACAATAGGGCGATGGAAGCCCTACTTTTTTCGACTGGCGTGGTCGCACTCGCCGAAATCGGTGACAAAACCCAATTGCTGGCGTTTATTCTCGCCGCCCGATTCAAAAAACCCCTGCCCATCATCGCTGGTATCTTTTGCGCCACCGTGGTCAACCATGGCCTGGCCGGCGCTTTGGGTGCATGGATCACCTCCCTGCTGACACCGGAAACCCTGCGCTGGGTGCTGGGCGTGTCGTTCCTGGCCATGGCGGCGTGGACGCTGGTGCCCGACAAAATTGAGGAAGAGGAAACACAAATTGCCCGGCAGGTGGGCGTGTTTGGTGCCACGCTGGTGACTTTTTTCCTGGCAGAGATGGGCGACAAAACCCAAATCGCCACTATTGCGCTGGCCGCCAAGTTCAGCGATCCAATTTGGGTGGTGGTCGGCACTACGCTCGGCATGCTGATTGCTGACGTACCTGCCGTGTTTGTGGGCGACCGGTTTGCCTCGCGCATTCCTCTCAAACTGGTGCACGGCGTGGCCGCTGCCATGTTTGCCGTGATGGGCATTCTGGCGTTGCTTAACGTGGGCAACTTTCTCTAAAGATCAGTCCTGCAGCCCGGTCTTTCCGCGCAGTTGCTTGATGCCGGAGCGCTGACTTTTCCCTTCCAGACGCCGCTCGCGCGACGCCCGCGTCGGCCGGGTGGCCCGGCGAACACGCGGAGGGCGCGCCACGCTGTTGACCAGCTCATGCAGCCGCGAGAAAGCGTCCAGCCGGTTCATGTCCTGGGTTCGGTGCTGCTGCGCCTTGATGATCAGTACGCCGTCTTGCGTTATGCGGTTGTCGCGCAGCGCCAGCAGCCGTTCCTTCACCCCGTCCGGTAGCGAAGAGGCCGGAATATCAAAACGCAGGTGGATGGCACTCGACACCTTGTTCACATTCTGGCCACCCGCCCCCTGCGCGCGCACGGCGGTGACTGTCACTTCCGATTCATCGATGGCAAGGGGTGCTGTCATACACTGCGTATTAGACTGCAGCGCGATTGCTCTGCGGTCAGCTTCATCATTAACCACCGCGAGGGCAATTCACCATGGCAAAGGGTCAGCAAAAATCCAACAAGGAAGCGAAAAAGCCCAAGAAGGACACTTCGCCTCCGCGCGCCGCGTCGGGCCTGGGCGAGCCAGTTCGCCCCACCATTACGACCTATGTCGCACCGCGCGGCAAGTTGAAAGACAAATAGTCCACACCATCACCAGAACCTCGTGCGGCTGCGCCCTGCGCAGACTCCGCACGGTGGTGCCCCAACGATTCAAACCCTAGACATGCCAAAAAAAGCAGTAGTTGAATTTGAACCCGAGTTTGTCGAAAAGCTCACGCACATCTTTGAGCATGACATCGTCTTTAACCGGACCCTCGGACTGAAAATAACCTCGGTAACACCGACGGTGGTGTGCGGTCGCATCGCCATGCGTCCGCAATTGGTGGGCCATCCCGCCTATAACCGCCTGCACGGTGGCGTGATCAGCGCAACCCTCGATGCCATGGGCGGCATCGCGGTGTTGGCGGCAGTGGGAGCGCGGCATATGGACGAATCGGTCGAGGCCCGCCTGCACCGTTTCATCAAACTGGGAACCATCGACTTGCGTGTGGACTACTTGCGGCCCGGAATTGGCGAGCACTTTGATGTGCGGGCAGAGGTCATCCGGCTCGGATCACGGGTGGCATCAACCCGGATGGAGTTTTCCGGCCCGGACGGCACCCTGTTGTCCACCGGCTGCGGCGCATACATCGTTTCTTGACAGCGGCCACCGATAATCGGCGCATGAATAAACAAGACCCTTCCGGCGAGCGCCGTACGCTCTGGCGCATTGAGACCATCCCCTACGTTTTTTACACCCTGGTGGGCATCGCCGTTCTGTATGTGGTGGGCAGCATCGCATGGGACGCCCTGCGCAATGGGGGCTTGTTGCCGCCGCCCACCAAGCTGGACCGCTACGAATGTGCCAGTCCTGCGGGTAATTTTTCCATTTCCTATGCACATGGAGCGGGCCGGGTGCAGATCAAGTCGGCCAGCGGACTGCTGGATGGTGCGGTGAGCCAGAATCAGTTTGACTGGCAAGGGTTTGCCAATGACCGCAACGTGTTGGGCTTTGCTCCGCCGAAAGAAATTGTGTTTGATGACGGCCGGACTTTGCGCCTGAGTGGCCCGGACTTGAACAATGTGGTGTGCAATAAAGCGCCCGAGGCCAGCAGCCAGCCCCGGGCAATCGCGCAGTAAACCATGCGTCGATTGATGATCTGTGTAATGAAAAATAAAGCGATGCGTGGGCTCTCTGCTGCGGTTTGTGTTGCGATCAGTCTTGGCTTAGTCGCTTGCATGGAGGAGCCCAAAGACACCCATCCCGATCAGGTGCTTACCAAGCGGCGCGCACTCTTCAAGCAATTCACGCGGACGCTGGAACCGATTGGCTTGGTCGCCGGCGGCCGGCGTGAATACAAAGCCGATGAATTTCTGACCATGGCGCAGGATCTGGAAAAGCTCTCCAGCAAGCCCTGGGTCTATTTCACCGCCGACGGCAACTACCCGCCCACGCGGTCTCGTCCCGAGGTGTGGAGCCAGGCCGACGCATTCAAGCAGGCGCAGCAGCACTACCAGTCTTCGGTGAAGGCATTGGTGGTGGCGGCCCAAAGTGGCCAACTCGCAGCGGTACAGAAAGCGGTAGATGACGTGACCGCTAGCTGTAAGGCCTGCCACAAAGACTTCCGCTTCGAATAGCCGTTCTCAGGGCCTTGAAGCCGCCCCTTGGGTGCGCGCCCGGCTCCAGTGTGCCAGCACCTTGGGCAACACCAGCACGGCCGCCACCACGGCCAGCAAGCTGAGTGACATCGGGCGCTCCAGAAAGATGCTCCAGCGGCCTTCGCCGATCGACAACGCATTGCGTAGTTGGGCTTCGGCCAGTGGCCCCAGAATCATGCCGACGATGACCGGAGCGGTGGGAATGTCAAAGCGCCGGAGCACCACACCGAGTACACCGATGCCGTATAGCAGCAGCAAGTCAAAGCTGCTTTGGCGCATGCCGTACACGCCCACCGTGGCAAATATCAGGATTCCCGCGTACAACTGCGGCTTGGGAATTTTGAGGAGCTTGACCCATAGCCCTACCAGGGGCAGGTTCAGTATCAGCAGCATCACATTGCCGATGTAGAGCGAGGCAATCAGCGCCCACACGAGCGTACTGGATGTTTCAAACAGTTGCGGTCCGGGTTGTATGCCGTAGTTCTGGAATGCGCCCAGCAGGATTGCTGCCGTGGTCGAAGTGGGAATGCCCAGCGTCAGCAGGGGCACCAGTGTGCCGGTGACGGCGGCATTGTTGGCGGCCTCGGGCCCGGCCACACCTTCGATGGCCCCCGTGGTTCCAAACTCGCCCTTGTGGCGCGACAGTTTGCGCTCCAGCCCGTAGCTGAGGTAGGTGGGTATCTCGGTGCCGCCCGCCGGGATGGTGCCAAAGGGAAAACCCAGCAAGGTTCCGCGAAGCCAGGCAGGCCAGGACCTGCGCCATTCCCCCTTGCTCATGTTCACGTGGCTCATGGGGTTTTGCGTTTCCACCGTCTTGCCTTCGAACAACACGGCGTGCAATGCCTCGGCGACAGCAAACAGTCCCACGGCCATCAGGACAATTTCAATACCGTCCATCAGTTCGGTTACGCCGCCGGTGTAGCGCACCTGGCCGGTGATCTGGTCCATGCCGATCAGGCCGGCCGCAAGCCCCATGAACAGCGCGGTCAGGCCACGCAAGGTGCTTTGGCCCAGTACCGAGCTGACGGTGGTGAAGGCCAGCAACATCAGACAAAAATACTCAGGCGGCCCGAGCCGGACCGCAAAGTTGGCCATGACCGGCGCAAACAAGGTCACCAGAACCGTGGCGATCGTGCCCGCCACAAAAGAGCCGATGGCGGCCGTGGCCAGGGCCGCACCAGCCCGGCCGTTCTTGGCCATCCTGTTGCCCTCCATGGCGGTGACCATGCTGCCCGTCTCGCCCGGTGTGTTGAGCAGAATCGAGGTGGTCGAGCCACCATACATGGCGCCGTAATAGATGCCGGCGAAAAAAATCATCGAGGCCGTCATATCCACCTGGCTGGTGATGGGTAGCAGCATGGCCACCGCCACCGCCGGGCCAATGCCGGGCAGCACGCCCACAGCCGTACCCAGCGCGCAACCGATAAATGCCCACATCAGGTTGAGCGGCGTACCGGCCGTGGCAAAGCCCCCCATGAGTTGGTTCCACAAGTCCATGGCGTCCGCCTTTCTTTTTGTATTTCTTAGAGCCAGCCCGTAGCGGTCAGGCCAGGCAGGTTGATGGCCAGCAGCTTGGTGAATATCCAGTACACCGGCGCAGCAATCGCCGCCCCGGTGAGTGCGTCCACCAACCAGCGGCGCAGGCGGTATTCAGGGGGCGCCCCGGCGTTGCGCAGGCCCCGCACGGCAAACACGTAGCACAGCGTGCAACTCAAAATGAAACCTATGCTGGTGAGCAGGGTCGCGTTCAGCAGCATGCCCGCTGAAACCCAGACAAAGCCAGGCAGGTACATGGGTGTATCGGATTCGGGCGGCAACATGCCGCGAAAGCCGCCGTGGCGTACTTCCCACAACATGGCCAGTGCGCATGCCGCCAGTACGGCACTCACCAGCCAGGGCAAAAAGTTGGGGCCAATGCCGGCGTAGCCTGCTTCTGACGAAATGTCATAAGCACCTACTGCCAGCACCAGCGCCAGCGCCATCACGCCCACCGCCACCCAGGCCTGGCGCAGCCGTGCTTTATCGGAGGAAATCACACCATGCCCGACAAATGCATGATGCCGCGCAGGTTGGCAAACTCGTTGTCAACATAGTCGTCGAAGGCTTTGCCGGTCAGCAGTACCGGCGTCCAGGCGTTCTTGCTCACCGACTCTTTCCAGGAATCGGTTTGCGTTGCCTTGATCACCAACTCGGTCAGTGCATCACGCTGCGCGGCGCTGATGCCGGGGCCGCCGTACACACCGCGCCAGTTGCCCAGTACCACGTCATAGCCCTGTTCTTTCATGGTCGGGATGTTGATGTTCGCCAGGCGCTTCTCGGAAGTAACGGCGATGGGGCGCATCTTGCCCGCCTTGATGTACTCGGCAAACTCGCTGTAGCCGCTGCCGCCCACGGTGACATTGCCACCCAGGATGGCTGCCGTGGCTTCGCCGCCGCCACGGAACGCCACGTAGTTCACCTTCTTCGGATCCACGCCGACTTTGGTTGCCAGCATCGAAGCGCAAATATGCTCGGTGGAACCGCGGGAACCGCCGCCCCACTTGACGCTACCCGGGTCTTTCTGCATTTGCGTGACCACGTCCTTCATGGTTTTCAGGGGAGAGTCGGCGGGCACAACAAAGACGTTGTATTCGGCCGTCAGGCGCGCAATGGGTGTTACCTGACTCATGGACACGGCAGGCTTGCCGGTAATGATTCCGCCCACCATCACCGCACCCGTGACCAGCAGGGCATTCGGGTCGCCCTTTGCGGAATTGATGAACTGGGCCAGGCCGATGACGCCGGCTGCACCGCCCTTGTTTTCGTATTGCACGGTGTCCACCTGTTTGGAGGCCAGCAGCGCCTTGCCGAATTCACGCCCCATGCCGTCCCAGCCGCCGCCAGGGTTGGCCGGAATCATCATCTTCAGATTGGCGGCTGCGCGTGCGCTCAAGGGCAGGCCCGCAGTGACGCCCAGAATGGCCATGGACTTCAAAAAAGTATCGCGACGCATAAGAATCTCCTCGGTTTGAAAACAAACCTATGATGCGCAGCCAGCCTGTCATTCGCCTGTCCAAAAACCTAGGGAAAACACGGGGTTTCATGCAACTGCTCCTGATTGAAGACGATGCTGCCATGGGGGCAGCCCTGGAGCGCAGCCTGACGCGCGCCGGCATGCGCGTGCATCGCTGTGGCGATGGTGCGTCGGCCTTGGAGCAATGGCAACGTCTGCGACCGGATGCCGTGCTGCTGGATCTGAATTTGCCCGGGCAGGATGGTCTGCAGGTGCTTACGCAGGCACGCAAGGCCGGTCTGGAAGAACCCGTCGTCATCGTTACAGCGCGAGGCACCGTAGGCGACCGCGTGCTGGGCCTGAACCTGGGGGCGGACGATTACCTTCCCAAGCCCTTTGATCTGGACGAGCTCGAAGCCCGCTTGCGTGCCCTGCATCGGCGTAAACAGACCGAGCGCATGGCGCGTGACGAAAGTGTGCAGTTTGGCCCCTTGCGTTACGACTTTGACAATGGTGTGCTCTACCTGCACCAGCGCATCCTGGATTTACCCCCGCGTGAGTTGGCACTGCTGCGCGCCCTGATGACGAAGGCCGGCCATGCGGTGTCCAAGGAAAGGCTGTTTGAAATCGTTTTTCCCGGCGAAACCCAGGTGCAATACGAGGCCATCGAAGTGGTGGCTTATCGGTTGCGGAAAAAACTGGCCGACACCGGCCTGACGCTCATGACCCTGCGTGGTGTGGGCTATTTGCTTAAAGCCAATGCCTGAGTGGCTGCGCGATCTGCGTGCCGCACGCTCCTTGCGGCGCGACTTGCTCATCGGCATCCTGCTGCCGATTGTGCTGTTTGTGGTGGTGGACACCGTGAGCGTCTATCACCAGGCACTGGCCGCAGTGAATGTGGCGTATGACCGGACGCTGCTGGCCTCGGCCAAGTCAATTGGCGAGTTGTTGGAGATTGAAGGCGAGGGTGATGCCGCCCGCATCCGGGCCCGCGTTCCCTATGCGGCACTGGAGGCTTTTGAGGCCGACAACCGCAGTCGCATGGTCTATCGCATTTCCGATGCGCGCGGCCAATGGCTGGACGGCGATGCCACGCTCGCGGTCTGGCAGGGAACCTTGCCGCAGCAGGGGCCGTATGCGGCGCTGGTGGATTTTTATGATGACCAGGTTCGTGGCGAAGCCGTCCGTGTGGCCGTGCTGCTGCAACCCGTAGCGACCGCGCAGGAGCGCGCCATGGCAACCGTCCAGGTGGCCGAAACGCTGGAACTGCGTCACACGTTGGCACGACAAATCCTGCGTGACACGCTGTGGCGCCAAGCGCTGCTGATTGCTGTGATTGCCGCCGTGGTGCTGTTTGTCGTGCAGCGTGTGACCAGTCCGGTGCGTCAGCTCAGTCGTCGCCTGGACCTGCGCAGCGAAGACGACCTTACGCCGATTCACGCGCATGAACTGCCGGGCGAGTTGCAGCCGCTAACTGAGGCCGCCAACCGCGTGATGTCACGACTACAGCACTTGCTGGATAACCAGCAACGCTTTGTGCGGGATGCGGCGCATCAGTTGCGCACGCCGCTGGCGGTTCTCAAGGTGCAGGTGCAGTCGGCCTTGCGTGGTGACCAGGCGCCGCAGGAGGCCCTCCTGGGCATAGAGGCCACAGTGAACCGCGCGACACAGTTAACCAATCAGATGCTGACCTTTGCCAAGGTGGAGCAGTTGCGCCAGCAGCAAAGCTTCGAGCCCTTGGACTGGGCCGAATCACTGGGCGCTCTGGTGTTGGAAATGTCGCCCCTGATTGCAGAAAAAGATCTGGACTTTGAACTGGACGCAAGCGAATGCCGCGTGCATGCCCATGAATGGATGCTGCGTGAGATGGTGCGCAACTTCCTGCACAACGCAATTCGCCACAGCCCGTCGGGAGCCGCACTGCTGCTGGTGCTCAAGCAGTCCGATGGTTGGGCGACCCTGCTGATTCGCGATGCGGGTGGCGGTATTTCAGAGGAACTGCGGGCGCGCTTGTTTCAGCCCTTTGCCACCGCAGGTGGCCACGCAGGAGCGGGCTTAGGTTTGACGATTGCGCGCGAGATTGCCGTGTCCCTGGGGGGGACGGTGCATTTGCAAAACCGATTCGAAGACGGAGCCGTGTGTGGTCTCGATGCGCGCATCAGCTTGCCACTGGCTGTTGCGCCAGCTAAAGATTCGCCTGGCGTCAATCTTTAGGAATTTCTCGCGGACGACCCTGTTCGTCGATGGCAACATAGGTCAGCAGCGCCTCCGTCACCTTGGCGTATTTGCCCTGTGCAAAGTAGCGTTCGGCAAACACCTCGACCTTGACCGTGATGGAAGTGCGCCCGATGCGCTCCACCTTGGAAAAGAAACTCAGGATGTCGCCCACCCGCACCGGCTGTTTGAACACAAATTTGTCCACGGCAACCGTGGCCATGCGCCCCTGCGTGTAGCGGGCCGGAACCACCGACCCCGCCATATCCACCTGCGCCATCACCCAGCCACCGAAGATGTCGCCATTGGCATTGCAGTCCCCCGGCATGGGAATGACTTTGAGTACCAGTTCGGCGTCGGCGGGTAATGCAACCGGTTCGGTCATGGCGTTGGGGGACATAGGCACAATCCTCAGGAGTTAACTTTTCAAGATTGTCCTCCATGCGCTCCTTCGGCCCGGCTGCCCATTCATCTTCACCACCCGCCGCATCAGCCGTGCAGCCCAAGACCCACACCGACTGGGA
>CAKZJN010000152.1 GCA_936943465.1 uncultured Rhodoferax sp. | reverse complement strand
TCGCCCTGAATGGCTTCAAAGAACACAGCCACGATATTCGGGTTGCCTTCGGTGGCTGCCTTGAGCGCGTCCATGCTATTCACCGGCACGCGGATAAAGCCTTCCACCAGCGGACCGAATCCTGCCTGCACCTTGGGGTTGCCGGTGGCGCTCAAGGTGGCAATCGAGCGTCCATGAAAAGCCTTTTCGTAGACCACGATTTCAGGGCGCTCAATGCCCTTGTCGTGGCCGAACTTGCGTGCCAGTTTCAGTGCTGCTTCGTTGGCCTCCAGGCCGGTGGAGCAGAAGAACACATTCGTCATACCCGAGCGTTCCACCAGCAACCGGGCCAACTCTTCCTGCAAGGGGATGTGATAGTAGTTGGAGGTGTGGATCAGCTTGGTCACCTGGTCCTGCAAGGCGGCCACCAGTTTGGGGTGGTTGTGGCCCACGGTGTTGACGGCAATGCCGCCCAGTGCGTCCAGATACTCTCGTCCATCCGTGCCCCAGACGCGGCAGCCCTGGCCGTGCGACAGGGCAACGGGCAGACGGCCATAGGTGTTCATCACGTGGGGTGAACTGGGCGGGGTGGTTTGACTGGACATGCTGAGGGCTCCGGATCAATAAAAAACTGCGGCCCAACGCAGGTTGGGCCGTTGAAACGTGATTTTAGGCGCTTCTTTAAGGGGCTTTGATGACAGCAAACAGCACCAAAAAAGTGCCGGTGTTTTCCCGTAGAGTTGTCAACGCAGTGACAGATGATCGGGTTAGAATTCTTGTGCGGTGCAACAGCTCTTGTGCCTGAACAAGGGCCCGTACCTCTCTACCAATATGGATTCTTCTTCCGCCAAAAAACTCTACATCCTGGGGATTACCAACCAGGGCAAAACCTTTCGCCCCAGCGATTGGGCAGAGCGGCTGGCGGGCGTGATGAGCCAGTTTCGGCCCGGCGGCTCGGCCCGTCCCGGCGGCCATATTTCCTATTCCCCGTGGTGTGTGCCCACCAGCATTGGCAACACCAAATGCGTCATCGTTCACGGTGAGCTGCGCGACCACAACGTCATGGCCTGGGATTTTTGCGTCCACTTTGCGCAGGACAATGACCTGCAGGTCAGCGACACCCGTCCGCATCCGCCGGAAAAACCAGCGGCCAATTAGGCCGGAGTTTTTTCTCTGTATTTCGCCCACAAAAAAGCCGTCCTAAGACGGCTTTTTGCTTTTGCTTGCTGACAGCGCACCCGTTACAAACGGCGGACCTTTTCAGGTCCGTGCGATTGCCTAAATGATTAGGCGGCGAGGGCCAAGGCTTTCACCTTGGTAGCCAGACGGCTCTTGTCGCGAGCGGCCTTGTTCTTGTGGAAGATGCCCTTGTCGGCCACGGTGTCCACCACGGCTTGCATCTTGGCAAACAGTTCGCCGGCCTTGGTCTTGTCACCAGCCAGAACTGCCTTTTCCACATTCTTCACCGCGGTGCGGTATTTGGAACGCAGGGAGGTGTTCGCTGCGTTGATTTTGACGTCCTGACGGACGCGCTTACGGCCCGACGCCAGGCGCGGGTTCTTTTTCTTGGGTTTTCCAGATGCCATAGTAAATATTCCTTGTGTCTGAGGATGTTGTCAGCAAAGCCCATGATTGTAACAGCCCGCGCCCGGAGCGGCAAATCGGTGGCTTGGCGGCCCTGCGAAAACGGCCATCACGGGCTACACTCGCCGCCGTGAGTCTCCTCAAATCTGCCTCCACCGTGTCGCTGCTGACACTGGCCTCCCGCATTACCGGTCTGGTGCGCGAGCTGCTGGTGGCGTCCACCTTTGGCGCCAGCGCCATGACCGACGCCTTTAATGTGGCGTTTCGCATACCCAACTTGTTTCGTCGGCTTTTTGCCGAAGGCGCCTTTAGCCAGGCCTTTGTGCCCGTGCTGGCGGCCAGCAAGACCCAAAACGGCGACGAGGCCACCCATGTGTTGATCGGCCATGTGGCCACCGTGCTGGCCTGGGTGCTGCTGCTGACCTGTGTGGTGGGCGTGCTTGCGGCACCTTTGCTGGTCTGGGCCATGGCCAGCGGGCTTCAAAAGGACCCGCGCGGTTATGAAGCCGCCGTTTTCATGACCCGTTTTATGTTTCCGTACATCGGCTTCATGTCGCTGGTGGCGCTGTCGTCGGGCGTGCTGAATACCTGGAAGCGCTTTGCCGTTCCGGCCGCAACGCCGGTGCTGTTGAACATCTGCATGATTTCTGCGGCCTGGCTGCTGGCACCCTGGTTCAAAACCCAGGGCATCGAGCCGATTTACGCCATGGGCGTGGGCGTGATGCTGGGGGGCATGCTGCAACTGGGTGTGCAAATTCCGGCCTTGCGCAAGCTCGGGCTGCTACCCCGTATCGCGGCGAGCCGCCAGGGCATTCGCGAAGCGCTGGCAGATCCGGGCACGCGCCGCATCGGCAGTCTGATGTTGCCGGCCCTGCTGGGCGTCAGCGTGGCGCAGATCTCGCTGCTGATCAACACCCAGATTGCCTCCCATCTGCCCACTGGCAGCGTCAGTTGGCTGACCTATGCAGACCGGTTGATGGAGTTTCCTACCGCCCTACTGGGTGTGGCGCTGGGCGTGGTGCTGATGCCGCAACTGGCCTCGGCCAAGGCGGCGGGCGACGCGGATAAATATTCCGGTTATCTGGATTGGGGCCTGCGCATCGTGGTTGTGATGGCGGTGCCGTCGGCCATTGGTTTGCTGGTGTTTGCCAAGCCTCTGGTGGCAGTGCTTTACCACTACGGCGCGTTTACGCCAGCCGACGTGCAGCAGACTTCGGTGGCGCTGATGGGTTATGCCGCCGGTTTGCTGGGGCTGGTGGCCATCAAGGTGCTTGCGCCCGGCTATTACGCCAGCCAGGACGTAAAGACCCCGGTGCGTATTGCGATTGGCATTCTGGTGCTGACACAGCTCATGAACATCGTTTTTGTGCCCTTGTACCAGGTGGCGGGCCTTTCACTTTCCATCGGACTCGCGGCCATGGTGAACGCGGGGTTGTTATTGACGGGCTTGATCCGGCGCGGTACCTTTCGGCCGGAGCCCGGTTGGGGCCGGTTCTTGTTGCAGGTGCTGGCCGGCAGTGCGCTGCTGGTGGTGTACCTGTTGTGGGCTAGCCAGGCATTTGACTGGATCGCCTTGCGCAGCGAAAGTTGGAAGCGCATCGGCCTGCTGACGGCAACGTTGGCTGGGGCCGCCGGGGTGTATCTGGGTGCGGTTTGGGCGGCTGGCCTGAATCCGCGCCAGTTTTTGCGTCGTTGAACTGATCCGGTTTGTAAGGGCAACCTGACCATGAAGCTCTCCTACGATGTGCCGACACCGCTCGATTACTTTGCCACCCTGGTGCAAAGCGATGCGAACTTTGCCTTGTTTGAGGCCGCTATCAGTCTGGGGCAGGACGAGTACCCGGAACTGGACGTTCAGGCGGTGCTGGGCGACGTGGACCGTCTGCTGGAGCGGGTGCGCAGGCGCCTGGCAGCCGACGCGGGCCCGCTGCAAAAATTGCAGATTCTGAATCAGTTCTTTTTCCAAGAACTGGGTTTTGGTGCCAACGTCAATGACTATTACGACCCGGACAACAGCCTGATCCATGTGCTGTTGAAAACGCGCCGTGGCATTCCGATTTCGCTCGCCTTGCTCTATATGGAATTAGCGCAGGGCCTGGGCTTGTCGGTGCGGGGAGTTTCTTTTCCCGGTCACTTTATGGTCAAGGTCAATCTGGCCATGGGGCAGGCGATTCTGGACCCGACTACCGGTTTGTCCCTCAGCCGCGAACAATTGTCCGAGCGGCTAGAGCCGTATCGGCCGTCGTTCCTGATGGAAGACATGGAAACGCCCTTGGGCCTGTATCTGCAAAGTGCACCCCCGCGCGACATCCTGACCCGCATGCTGCGCAACCTGAAAGAAATTTTCCGGACCCAGGAAGACTGGCCGCGCATGCTGGCGGTGCAGGAGCGGCTGATTGTGCTGCTACCCGACTCCTGGATGGAGTACCGCGACCGGGGGCTGGCGCATGCCGAAATGGGCAACACCGAGCAGGCGCTGGCGGAT
>CAKZJN010000151.1 GCA_936943465.1 uncultured Rhodoferax sp. | reverse complement strand
TGGACCGCAAGGACTGGGCCTTTACCAAGCTGTCAATGCCTGGCGTGCCGCCGAATGGCTGGGCACTGGGCATGGCAGTGAAGGCCGACAACAAGGAGTTGGCGGCCCTGCTCGACAAGGCCTTGGATGATCTGCGCCGGAGCGGCGATTTGCTCAAGCTTTTTCAGGCACACGGCCTGACCTTGGCCGCTCCCTGAACGCTTAATTCGCCAGTATCGAGTGGGGTTCGCGCCCCACCGGTACCGTCTTGAGTGCCTTGCGGCTGGCGGTGTCAATGATGGTCATGTCATCCGACATACCGTTGGCCACATACAGGCGTGATCCGTCTTTGGAAAGCGCCAGGCCCCAGGCCCGTTTGCCCACCAGTGCCAGCCCCTTGACGGTCCGGCTGGCCGCATCCACTTCGGCCACATGGTTGGCGCGACCCAGGGCCACCCACACGGTTTTGCCGTCGGCGCTCATCACCATGCCGACCGGTGTGATGTCAGAAGCGCGCATGCCCTTGATTTCAAACTTCAGGGTCTGGCGGACCTTCATGGTTTGGGTGTCAATGATGCTCACGCTGGCGCCGAGCTCATTGGTCACCCAGAGTTCTGACGCATCGGGCGCAATGGCAAAGCGCCGTGGGCGCAGCCCGACCTTGACCTGGCCGCTGACCTTGCGTTTTTCCACATCGATGCGGTAGACGCTGCTGGCTACTTCCGAGGTGGAGAAAACCGTCTTGCCGTCTGCGGTGGCCAGAACGCCTTCGGGTTCGGCACCGGTCTTTACCGAGAACAGCGGCTTCTTGCTGGCGACGTCGTAAGCCGCAATCTTGCTTTCGTCTTCAATCGACACATAGGCGGTCTTGCCGTCGGGTGACAGCGAGAATATTTCCGGGCTCTCGCCGGTGGGAACGGTGTCTGTCATTTTGCCGGCTTGCACATCGACGACGCCAATTTCATCGCTGTCGCCGCAGGCGACCATGATTTTTTCTGTGCCCTGCGCCCAGGACATGTGGCGCGGACGCTTGCACACGGCCACGGACCGGATCACTTTGCCTTCAGCGTCCAGTTGCAGAATGGCGTTGTCCTTTTCGCTGCTGACAAACACGTCCGCCATGCTGGCGGTACCGATGGTGGCCAGGCAGGCCAGCGCGATGGAGCGAAATGTGGGGTGAAGAGGTGGCATGGCTTGTCTCGATTGGTTTATTGGAGCGAAAAATTTTGCAATAACTGTGCCATTTTGCGGCGCCGTGGTACAGCCCCGCTGGGCACAGATTGTGCTGCTTGGCACTAGACTCACCCAGCCATGAAACACACAGACCCCACAACCGATTCACGCCAGCCGGTGCTGGTTGCCAGCGCACTCAAGAAGTCCTACGGCTCCAAACTGGCTTTGAAGTCCGTTTCTGTGTCGCTGTATCCGGGCCAGTTCGTCGCCTTGCTCGGCCCCAACGGTGCGGGCAAGTCCACGCTGGTTCAAATACTGAGCGGGCTGTTTGTGCCGGATGAAGGTGATTTGTCGGTGCTGGGTTATGACATTCGAAGCCAAGCACCCCAGGCGCTGGCGGGCCTCGGCGTGGTATTCCAACAGGCCTCGCTGGACCTGGATTTGAGCATCCGCGCCAACCTGCTGTTCCATACCGATTTGCACGGTCTGCCGCGCAAACTGGCGCTGGAGCGGATCGAGGCGGGTCTGACGCAGCACGGGCTTTTGGAGCAGGCCGGCGTTTCGGTGCGGTCGCTGTCCGGCGGCAACCGCCGCAAGGTGGAGTTGATCCGTGCGTTGCTGCACAAACCCCGCTTTTTGCTCATGGATGAGGCCACGGTAGGGCTGGACCCGGCGTCGCGCCACGACCTGATGCGCTCGGTAGAAGCCCTGGCACGGGACGGTGAAGTGGCGGTGCTCTGGACCACGCACCTGGTCGATGAGGTGGTCAATGCCGATCGCCTGCTGGTGTTGAACCAGGGGCAGATTGTGTTTGACGGGACGCCTTCCGCACTGGTGGAGCAGACCGGTCGCTCCACATTGGAGCAAGCGTTTTTGAGTCTGTCGCAACCTGCGCCGGGCGCGCGCGGCGGATAGCAAAGCAGCAACCGGGACCGGTTTTCAACCCGTCCCATGCGGTTTCTTTCCAATGCCTGTAAAGCCGAGAAAAGCGTCCCTTTACTGAAATTTGCTTAATTTTGGGCAAGTTATGTCGAACTCACAGGAATCCCGAACGATAAAGAGGAGTCCCTATGAGCAGCATCGGCAGCGTTGTCGCGACGTCTTACACGCCCCAATCCACACCGACCGGCGGTGTTCAAGGTGCGCCACGTGTCTCCCGATCCCGCGGTGAAGACGACGGGGAGGACAAAAAGGTTCACCGCCACGGCCACCACGGACATGAGCGGGGAGAACGCGCAGGATCCCTGCAGGACGCGCTGGTACAGGCGTTCAAGAGCCTGGGTTTGTCGATGCCACAGACTCCCCAAGGAGGTGGCAACCCACCGGCAGCCCCCGCAGCACCAACCGACGGTGCGACTGCAACCACCGCAGCCCCTACTGGCACAGCGTCAGCGCCCGCTACCACCGCGCCGGTGGCGCCACCGCCAATGCGGCACGGTGCGCATGAGGACCATGAAGACGACGATGATGATGACGATCACCACCGGTCCGCTGCCACGGGCATTCAGGCCGATATCCGCCAGTTCATGCATGCGCTGTTTCAGGCGGTGAAAGGCCTCAGTTCAGAGTCCGGCGCCACCAACACAGGAACAGGCACTGGTACAGCAACCGGAACAGGTACCGGAACGGGCGCGACTGCTGGAACTGGCACAGCCACCCCGGCCGCAACCACGCCCCCTGCAAGTACCAATACCTTTCCAGCTCCCCGTTTTCATGGAGGCGAGCATTCGCATGGTCACCGCAGGCACTTCGCTGCCGGACTGGCTGCGCTGATTTCGCAAATTGGGAACGGCTCCGCACCGCCTGCGCTGCAAAGCGCGTTTGACAAACTGGTGGCCGACCTTCAAGGCACGAGTGGAACCGCTGCGACCGCGGGCACCTCAGGAAGCGCCGGAGCCACCGGAACCCCTGGGGCTACTGCAACGCCGCCAGCGCCCTCCACCCCCCCGGCCACAGATACCGCGGCGACTACTGGTACATCGGGCGCAACCAGCGGCAGTGGCCAGAGCAGTTCCAGCAGCACCGCCGTGACCCTGCAGGCGCTGCTCAGCAAGTTGCAGCAAAGTTTGGGTTATGGCGCCATGGGTCACCGGGCTGCCATCGGCAACCTGGTGAATGTGACCGCTGGCTAAGCCGCTGGGGTCGCGTTGCCCTTGAGCAGATCGGGGTAGCGCGTCAGCAGGTCATGGCGCATGGCCTGCACGGCCGGTGCGTGCTGACTGCGCGGGCGCGGCAGGTCTACCGGCACTTCCAGCGCGACCCGTGAAGGACCGGCAGTCAGGAACAACACGCGGTCTGCCAGCGACAGCGCCTCGGACAGGTTGTGGGTCACAAACAGCACTGTGGGGCGCGTGGCCTGCCAGAGTTCGAGCAAGTGCGCGCGCAACTGCTCGGCGTTGGGTGCATCCAGCGACTGAAACGGCTCATCCATCAACAACAACTGCGGTGACACGCTGAAAGCGCGAACCAGCGCCACGCGGCGCTGCATGCCGCCCGAAAGCTGGCCGGGATAGAGGTCAGCACAGTCTCCCAGTCCGACCCGCTTCAGGGCCTCGGTCAGGCGCGCTCCCGTCAGTGTCTTGTTGACCAGCATCAGGTTTTGTTCCACGGTCAGCCAGGGCATCAACCGGGGCTCCTGAAACATGAAGCCAAGCTGCGCGGGTTCGGGGAGTTGTACCTGCCCCTGGAACTGGGTATCGAGCCCGCAGATGATTTTGAGCAGTGTGCTTTTACCTGCGCCCGATGGCCCGACGATGGCAACCAGTTCGCCCGGGCGCGCCTCCAAGTGGAGGTCGCGCAGGGCGCAGTGGCCGTTGGCAAAGGTTTTGTCTTGGATGTGTACCTTCAACATGCTCAGACCCGCCACCGGTTCAGTCGGTTTTCCAGCGGCCGTAGCAGCACGGCCTCCAGCAGAAAGATCACCGCCGAGAAGGCCAGCGTGTAGGCCAGGATGCTGGTGATGTCGAAGAAGTGAAAGAAGCTGCCAATTTGGAACCCCACGCCATCGCTGCGCCCCAGCAGTTCCACCACCAGCACAATCTTCCAGATCAGCGCCAGCCCATTGCGCGCAGAGCTGAAAAGGTAGGGGTAAAGCTGCGGCAGGTAAACCCGAAAAAAACGCTCGGAGCGCGACAGGCGGTACACATCGGCCACTTCCATCAGGCTGCTATCGACCGCACGGGCACCTTCGCGCAAGTTGATGGCGACCATCGGGATCTTGTTGAGCACCACCGCCACAATGGCCGCCGTTTCACTGAGGCCGAACCAGATGTAGCAGAGGATGGTGGTCACCAGCGCGGGAATATTCAGCCCCAGCACCAAAAAGCTGTCGAGCAGGCGGTCCCAGCGGCGCGACCGCCCCATCAGGATGCCCAGCGCAACGCCCAGCAACATGGCCAGCACAAAGCTGATGGCCACCCGGGTCACGGTCTTGCCCAGGTGCATCAACAAATCACCCGTGACGACCTCGCTCCACAGCACCGAAAACACGGCAATCGGCGTGGGCAACACGCGGCTGTGTGCCTGCATGGCAACCAGTTGCCAGAACACCACCAGTGCCAGCAGCGGCCAGGCACGTGACCAGCTTGCGGCAGGTACCGCCAGCGGGCGGTTCAGTTCTTCGGACATGTCGGCAGCTTGAACCCGCTCCAGAACGTGCCCTCAGAGAGGGTCCGGGACTTGCCCACCAGCTTGTCGCCCCCGTTTTCGCCGAGCACTTTGAACACGGTGCTGACATGGGTCAGGTAGTCGGCCTCGGTGCAGGTGGGGATGCCATTGCGGTACCCATTGCGCAGGGCGATAAAGGTGGCGTTGTCCTCGGCGCGCATCAGCGGCTTGAGGCGCTCCCATTCCGCATCGTTTTTCGCCATCAGGCTTTTGGCTTCCATGGAGGACTGAAAGAACTTCTCCATGACCTCGGGGTTCTTGGCGGCAAAGTCTTCGCGGAAAACCCACCCGATAAGAGGAATCGGTTTGTCCACGCCCAGGCTGGCCAGCACTTCGGGCAAGCGGATGACCGGATGCATGCCGGCGGCCTCCAGCCGGGCGTCGAAGTGCCAGACATTGAGCGCAGCATCCACCTGGCCGGACAAAGCCAGTTCATTCAACAGCGGGGGCGCCGCAAATACCGGGCGAGCGGCGCTGTTCAGATCAAAGCCGTATTTCTTTTGGGTAAAGGCCCGCAGCAGCAACCAGACCTTGTCCGATGGGCCGCCGCTGATGCCCAGGGTCTTGCCCTTCAGATCAGCCACGCTGCGTACCGGACTGTCGCCCTTGACCATGACCGTGCCCACGGCGTTGGAATACGGCACCAGGGTGAAGTTGTTGCCCTCAGCGCGTTGGCGGGTGACCCAGATCCAGTCGGAAACAATCACGTCGACCGCGCCACCCTGCAAGGCAATGGTAGATGCGTCACCCGAGGCCAGTGGAACGACCTTCAGATTGAGCCCGCGCTTTTGTGCCAGGTTGCGCGCCTGCATCACGTCGAGCTCCCAGTTCACTGTTCCAAATTGGAGCACCCCGACACGCAGTGTCACAGCGCTGGTGTCGGCAGCGTGGCTGAAAGGGGTGCTCAGTGCCAAAAAGGCGCTGACAAAAAGAAGAAAAAATGCGCGCAGGGCCATGTTTTGCGGGAACTCCGGTGAGGAGCCTTGTCTCGTTAATGTTTTGCGGTGTTTCCCGCAATTGCCGTGCCAGCGGCACAGCCCGACTTTAGCGAATGATCAGCCGGGAAATCCAGCGCGCGCCGGGTGCCACATCGTCGCTTTGGCCGACCCCGTAGGGCGGCGTGGTCAGGTCGTCGGGTGGCGCGCTAATCAGGTTCAGATCAATCGCCTGCGGCAGACCGACCAGCCCTTCAGCATCGCGCTCAAAGCGGAAGTACAGGCCGTTCCAGAGCTTGGCGCCAAAGTCGCGCGGCTGCTTGAACAAAAACAGCAGTTGGTGCTCCAGCCAGGCGAAGCTGGTCGGCGTAATGCGGCCCGGGTTGCGATAAGGGTAGGGCACATGGCACATCACCTCGGGGCCTTCCAGACACTTGAACTCCTTCATGGAAAGAAAGTGGTCGGTGAAGCGCTCGGTCTCCATGTGCAGTTTGACCGTGGTGCTGCCATCGGCTTGCGGGGTGAAATCGACACTGCCCAGGGGGAGCACCTGATCGTCACGGGTGACGGCGCTCACGCGGTGGGTGCCGGACAACTCCCAGCTATGGGCGAGCGGGGCGGTCCCTACGCAGGCGGCCAGAAGCAAGGGGCGCACGAGACGCAGGGGGAAGAAGCGGGCGGCCATCAGCGTAGCGACTCTTCAAGGTCAATATGCACGGTCAGCGCATCGGCAATCGCGTCAAGCTGCGTGTTGAGTTCATCCAGATCCAGCGCAAGCGGCACCTGGATGCGGGCGACCGCCTCAAACAGAGGGTCGCCGCTCATCGGGGCGCTGGTGATGCTGGTATCCATTTCACTCACGCTGATAGCGCGGGTGGCCAGCGCATGCGACACCTCGCGCACGATGCCCGGACGGTCATTGCCCACAATCGTCAGGCGCAGGTGACGAACAGCGCCTTGGTCGGATGCGGCGGCTGGGTCAGCCACCACCACCGACAACTTGTGCGCGGACAGCGCCAACAGGCCGGCGCGCAGGGCATCGGCTTGCTGCGACGGAACCTCGACCTGAACAATGCCGGCAAACTGGCCAGCCAACTCGCTCATACGGCTTTCCAGCCAGTTGCCTCCGTGGGCCGCGACCGTGCGCGACAACTTTTCGACCAGACCCGGTTGGTCGGCCCCTACAAAGGTAAACACGAGAGGAGTGCGCATGCGGAACCCTTTAACAAAAAATCAATGCGTTATGGCTGCAGAACAATCGTGACCAGGGCGGAGGCATCTTCCAGCGCGGTCACGCTGTGTGGAACATGCCCGAGCAGAAACATGAGCTGCCCGGGCTGCAGCAGGGTGCTGACACCATCGATCTGGACATCCAGCACCCCTTCCAGGCACTGGATGGTGATCTCGCCGCGCAGTTGGTGCTCGGGCATTGATTTGCCGGCGAACAATACCAGGCGGATCAGTTCCAGTTGGGCAGACTTGAACAGCGCAACCGTGCGCTGTTCGGGCAGGCTTTGATTGAAGGGAGAGACATCAACAGCCTGACCCGGTTGGGCATGGGGTATGGACATGGCACACGTTCCTTTTTGGACTTCGGTGGCGAAGGTTATACCCCTCAATGCCGGTGTCGAAAAGTAGGTCAGTCACCGATGCGATTCAGCAAGGCATCAAAGCCTGGGTAGTTGCCCGGGGTGAGGGAAAACTTGCGGGTAAAGGCGTGGCGTGAACCTCCGGACCGCAGGGCATCGACAAAGCCCGTGCGGTCGGTGATGGCGCTGCCACCCAACAAGCTAACGCCGCGCGCAAACAAGGCGTCCGGCAGGCAGCCCGCGCTGGGGCCCAGCATGCCAAACCACCGCGCATGGTGGCAGTGCTGCAGCATGCGGTCCAGCGTGTGGTTCAGCAGCAGCGTGCTGGTCGAAATGACTTGTGTGCAGGTAGCCAGTTCGGACGCGTCCAGAGTTACCCGATAGCCGGGTGATTCGGTGATCAAGTCCGGATTGAGTTCCACCACGGTGAGGTGCGCGCCACTGCGTAACACGGGTTCCAGCAAGGGTTTGAACAGGCCGATCATTCCAATGGATTCGCCGCCTGCGGGCTGCAAATTTCCAAGCGAGCCCCCGCTGTCTTGCGGCACATAGCCGGCGCGCTGAAACAGACACTGGGTCAACGCATTGGCCGCTGCAAAGCCCAGCTCCCGCAGGGGACCCTGGCCCGTGGCGTACTGGCGCGCGAGCGCCAGCGCGTCGGTGCCTGGCAGGGCCAGGCTCTCGGACGCCGCATGCAGGCGCTGCAAGGCGCTGTCAAACAGCACATACGATTGCCCGATGGAGCCGTCATCGAGTTCCAGCGCACAAAACTCGCCCCGGTTGTCCCACTGTGGATGCACCGGCGGCAGGTGCAGGGCGCGCACCTTGGGTAACGGGCCCCGGGCGGCAAAGGCCTCGAGTTGGCCCAGGTATTCAATCGCAAACGTCATGGCAGTCGGGTTGGATGGGCGGCGTTTGGCGGGCTGTCTGATGAAGACGGCGAACCGCGCAGCAGGCCGGAGCGCACCGCATCGGATACCGAGGCACCGCTGACGGTGGCAGCGCGGTTTTCGGCGTTGCGCAGTGCCGCCGGGAAATACAACGCGGTCAGTGACGGGGTATGTACCGGCGAATCGACCGCCGCGCCGCCAAAACGACGCCAGTCGCGCACCGCATAAATGTGGTCGCACACCTCCATCAGCCCCAGTGTTTCGCGGTCACCTATCAGCACGCCCTGCACGCGCAGGCCCAGTGTCTGTTTGACGGCATCCAACTGCGCTGCCACAGCGGGGGTGGCGCCGAACTCACCGTCGGTGGCAATCAGCAAGTCGGCGCGCTGCCAGCGGACCTCTTCCAACTTGGCAATGACCCGCTCCAGCGGCCCGCAAATATCGGTGCCGCCCCGGAAGGCCTGACCCAAGAATTCGGTGAGCCGCGCGATACCGGTGCTGTTCAGGCTGAGCTCCAGCTCCAACACTTCCCCGGCACCGCCAAACGCAAACACATAACAGGCGCGGCTTTGGCTGTGGGCGCTGCGCATGGCCTCCAGCACCACCGCCTTGGCGATGGCCTCGGCGCCACCCTGCATCGAGCCCGAGGTGTCCACGCACAGCAAAATAGGGCCGGCAATCGCTTTGGTCGCCGGCTGGGAGCCGGGGCGCGGCTGGTTTACCAGGGCCTGATGCTGGCGCACCTCGCTCATGCGGTCGTCGTCTTCATACGTCAGCAGCGTGCGCTCGGCGCGGCGCGCATGCCACAGCAGCCGCAGCTTGGGGTGGCCCAGCAGCAGCGCCTCGGACGGCAGCATGCGCGCGATGCGGTCGGAGCGGTGAATGCCCTGCGTCTGGCCCGGCATATCGGGTACGCGCACGGTTTGGGTTTGTTCCTGGTGGGCAATCGCCTGCTCCATCACCTGCACGGGTGTCTGGCCATGGGCATCGGGTTCGTCGGTGCTGCGGGAGCGGCCCAGATCGCGCACGATGCGGGTCAGACCCGGCAATCTTTCCAGCAGTCGGTGAATGCGCAACACCTCTTGCCAGCCACTCGACTGCAGCAGGCCGCGCAGTGCGTCCCAGCGGTTGTTCTTGGCATCCTCGGGCAACAGGCCGAAAACCTGGGTCAATTCGTCCATCAGGCCGCTGCGCTCCTGCCATTCGTCGGCAAAGGCCGCCACGGCCCGGTGAATCGCCTCGGTGGAACTGGCACCCCGGTCGCGGTAGTGGGTGATGAAGTCCAGATGAAACAGCACACTCATCAGCACGGTTTCACTCAGGCTTTGCTGACCCTGGCACAAGGCGGCGAGTTCCAGTCGCTGCATGGCACGGGCCAGCGGTGTGGCCAGGTCCGGAGGTGGCCACTGCCAATCCGAAACTTCGGGCAGTCGACCTGCCACCAGGCCATCGCGCAACTGCGCCATGGCCCGTAGTCGGGGCTCCAGCATTCCTTGGGTGTGGGTCAGTCCACCCAGCCAAAGCGGGCGCGGTAACTGGTCCAATGCAGCGAGCCGGGTTTCAGCGGCAGCAAACAGCATGCTGCTGAATGCGTTGCGCGCTGATTGCGCCTGGCTCACACCGCGTCCCAGGCTTCAAGGGTCACCGGTTCGGGCACCGTTCCGGGGTCGGGTTCCATTCGGGGCAAAGCCAGAAATCCCTCGCGCAACGATGCAGCCCGGCTCGTCAGGTCGGCAATGGCGGCGGCCGTGCCTTGCAGGTGGGCCGCGGCGCGTGCGGTCTGCGAGTCGTCCAGCCACAGGCTGCTGGCCTCAAAGGTCTGCAGGTCGGCGCGGTGCGCTTCGACTTCCCGGGTGTAGCCGGCAATGCGCTGCAGTAAGGCGTCGAGTTGCGTGAGGCGGGTGCGGATATGCGTCTCGCCATAGCGGCGTTTGCGGTTGTAGTTCATGCGCAGGGCGGCAGCACCGCCCTTGGCGTCACCAATTTCTCCGGCAATCTCGGTGGCGGAAAACTTCAGGCGGCCACTTTCATCGTAGTCGAGGTCGTTGGCATTGCGCTCGTTGTCGAGCTGGCGCTCAAACGCCTCCACCAGTAGCGTCAGGCGGGCCGGACTAAAGGCTTCGCGCACGCCCAGGTGGGCCGCCAGCCAGTCGGCCACCTTGGCTTGCCGCACCGCATCGGGTGCGGTTAGCCAGGGCAGCAACAGCAGGTCCCACAAGGCCACAGCGTCCCGGCCTTCCGTGGCGGCGGCCACACGCAGCAACGCCACAATCTTGACCCAACGCCGGTCGGAGACCACCACGCCTTCTGCGCCGAGGTGCTGACGCAGCGCGCCTAGCAGCGCCAGCACAGACTCTGGCAGGCTCACACAGCGCGCTGCATCGGTGAGCGTGGCTAGGTCCGGGCCGTGCAACAAGAGCGCTGTGCTAGGGGCCTTCCATTGCGAGGTGCTGCCACTTTCCAGCAGTGCCACAAAACCCGCACTGCTGACCGGCTCCACCGGCAGGCGCAGCAGAAAGCGGTCAAAAAAGGCATCGGTCACCTCGTCTTCCGGCACTTCGTTGGTGGCGCCCAGCACGCTGATCAGCGGGCAATGCATACGGCCGGCACCGTTGTCAAACTCGCGCTCATTCAAGAGCGTTAACAGCGCGTTCAGGATGGCGCTGTTGGCCTTGAATACCTCGTCGATGAAGGCGATGGAGGCGGTGGGCAAAAAGCCGTCGGTGTGGCGCTCGTA
>CAKZJN010000150.1 GCA_936943465.1 uncultured Rhodoferax sp. | reverse complement strand
ATGTCGGAGATCGGGTCCACCCGGCCGGCGACGTGAATCACGTTGTCGTCTTCAAAGCAGCGCACCACGTTCACGATGGCATCGGTCTCGCGGATGTGCGACAAAAACTTATTGCCCAGGCCTTCGCCCGTGCTGGCACCGGCCACCAAGCCGGCAATATCGACAAACTCGACGATGGCCGGCACGATGCGCTCCGGCGTGATGATGGCGGCGAGTTGCTGCAGACGCGGGTCCGGCACTTCGACCACACCCACATTGGGCTCAATCGTGCAAAAGGGGTAGTTCTCCGCCGCAATGCCCGCCTTGGTCAGCGCGTTGAACAGGGTCGACTTACCGACGTTGGGCAAGCCCACGATGCCACACTTCAAACTCATGAAAAATCCTTAGAAATCGCCCGCTTCGCTCCGCCGAACAGGATGGGGAGTGGTTGAAAGACCTGGGGGAAACGGACGCCAATTGTACCGACCCACGCATTAAGGATTCCCCAGCGCGTCAGCTACAAGCTGACGCCCAAACGCCCGTGCTTGCCGTAAACTCATTCCCGGAGGTTCGTCCTATGTTCGCAGTGCAGCAATTGGTTGAGTGCCGGCGCGATTCCATTGATGCGGTGCTGGAGGAGTGGCAATCACGCTGGCCGACGCTGTGCGTCTTGGCCTTGCTTCCTGAAAAAGAGAAGTCGCATGTGCCCCTGCTCCAGCGCTGCGCAAATCGCTTGAACCTCCCTTTAATTGGAGCCATATTTCCTGCCCTTTTGGGCCAACCGGGTTTCATGACCGAGGGGGCTTGGTTGCTGTGCCTTGAAAGGGCACCCGCGCGGTTTTTGCTGGCGGATTTGCAGGATCAAGGCCAGGCCCGTCTGGTCGAGGCGATCCAGGCAGCCCACCAACAAACCTGGCCCGACGCCCTGGAAAACTGCACGCTTTTCACGATTTTCGACGCCATGGTCCCGAACATCGGATCATTGATGGAGCAAGTGCATGTCTCCCTTGCGGAGCAACCACGGTACCTTGGGGTCAGCGCAGGCAGCGAGACCTTTCAACCGATGCCCTGCCTGTTTGACAACGAGAAGATCGTGGGAAATGGCGTGCTTGGGATCTTGCTACCCAATGCGCCGCGGGCAGTGGTATGCCATGAATACTCGGTATCGGAAAGCCGCTTTTGGGCCAGTTCCAGCCACGGCAACCGGATTGAGAGCATAGACAACCGACCGGCTTTCGAGGTCTACCAGGCCTTGGTCAAGAGCGAATATGGCGTCGATCTCACCCGTGACAATTTTTATCAACTGGCGGTTCATTTTCCGTTTGGCGTGATGACCGCGGTGGATGTGCTCGTCCGCATTCCCGTGAGCCTGGGCGACGATGGTTCGCTGTATTGCGTGGGAGAAATACCGCCCCATTCGATGCTGCGACTCCTCTGCGCGCCCAAGCAAAATGACAGCCGGTGCATCCAGGTCATTCAGTCCGCGTTCGCCGAAACAGCGCAATTTACGGACCCGCATCCGCTGTTTTTCTTCTATTGCGCAGGGCGCAAGTTGCACTTTGAAGAGCATGCCGCGACGGAACTCGAACAAGTCAAGCGGGCTACGAATTGCAGCAACCTCTATGGAGCGCTGTCCCTAGGAGAAATCGATAGTCTGGACGAGCTCTTGCTGCCACGCTTTCACAATGCAGCCCTGGTGTGCTGGCCGCAGAGAACCAGATAAGCCCTTTACAGCTTGTCGAAATCCGAGGTCCGGTGACTCAACACCCGACCGGCCGCCGACTTTTCGGCAAACTGCGGAAAGACCTTGTTGTGGATTTCCTGCAACTCCAGAAAAGCCGTCATCACATGCAGCGGAAACCCCTCGCGCGCATTGCCCCGTGTGTTGTACAAAAGGTCGTGCAATAGGTCGGTGAACTCCTGATTTCCCCAAAAAAGCTTTACCTTCTTGGCGATATCCGGATAGGTTTCGACGATGACTTGGTAATTATCCTGAAGTGCGCTCATGGTGTGCGGGCGCCAATGCCGACAGCAAACAACATAGTAAGTTCCTCCCAGTTTGCAAATCTTGGTTTACGAAATTCTTAAGGTTCTTTAATTTATAGCATTACCGGTGAGTCATGGCGCGAGGCACCCGCACGATTTGAAGCCACGCTTTCACATTTAAGGAACCCTTGCGTCAGGCACAACACCGTGTAGCATGCGCTGGTAAACAGGTGGGAAAGATGATTCAACAAGCAGGCTCCGCAATGGCGCAACGTCCGAAGGTTTTAGCCATCGATGACACGCCCGCCAACTTGATGTTGCTCAGCAAGGCCCTTGAAGCCGACTTCACGGTTCAGATTGCAACGTCGGGCCCACAAGGGCTGCAGATTGCCCAAGCCGATCCGCCCATGTTGATTCTGCTGGACATCATGATGCCGGGCATAGACGGCTACGAAACTTGCCGCCGCTTCAAAGCCAACCCCGCTCTGGCCCATATTCCCATCGTGTTCGTTACCGCCCTGGCCGATGAAGACGCGGAGATCAGGGGCTTGGAATTGGGCGCGGTCGACTTTTTGTACAAGCCCGTCAACGTGAGCGTGATGCGTCAAAGGGTGCGCAACTTGGTGGAAGGGGAAAAGCTTCGCCATGAGGTGGAACAACACCGGGATCGCCTTGAACACTTGGTTACGGTGCGCACCGCAGAGCTGGTGAGTGCGCTGGACTCTGCAGAAATTGCCAACAAGGCCAAGAGTAATTTTTTGGCCAACATGAGCCACGAATTGCGCACGCCGCTGGGTGTCATTCTGGGTATGAACTACCTGCTTCAGCAGCGCATGACCGATGAAAAGCTCAAGGAAAAGTGCGCCAAGATCGCCCGATCCGGCGAACAGCTCAAAAGCATGATTGAGGAACTGCTGCGTGCGTCCCAGAATGAACTTTCAAAGACCACCCGGACCTGCGTCGCGTTTACGCCGGAAGCGCTGTTCTCTTCGGCCATTGAGACCTTCATGCCGATAGCCCGGAGCAAAGGTCTGCTGCTAGAAAAGGAAGTGGATCTAAAGTGCCCTCCCATTCTGTTTGGCTCACCAGAAAGGCTCCGCCAGATTCTGGAGCGCATGCTGTCCAATGCGATCAAGTTTTCGAACCAGGGCACTGTCCGGCTGCGCGCCTCCATTCTGGAAATGGAAGACGGAAAACGGGAAATAAGGTTTGACGTCATTGACCAAGGCGCAGGCTTGGAGCCGGCGCAGCTCAAGCGCTTGTTTCAGTTGTTCTCGCAAGTTGACGACTCTTCCACGCGAGAGCAAGGCGGCCTGGGCTTGGGCTTGTACTTCTGCCGGCAGCTCTCGCAAAGCATGGGGGGACAGATTGGCGTGGAAAGTCAATTGGGCCAGGGAAGCTGCTTTTGGACGCGTTTCAAGCTGAGCCCCGACGACTTTCTGGAAGCGGACGGCGCTGCGTAAAACGGCTTGGCAGCAGCCACGCCCCCTGGGGCGACCCTCCTACAATGGCCCCATGTCGAAAACCTATGACGTATGTATTCGCGGCGCCGGTATTGTGGGGCGCAGCCTGGCCCTGCTGCTGGCCGCCAAACGCCTTCGCGTAGCACTGCTCACGCAAGAGGCGGCTCCCCACTCTGCCCATTCGGACGTGCGCGCCTACGCGCTGAGTCCGGCCTCACGCGCCCTGCTGGAATCGATCCGCTGCTGGCCCGATGCGGCCAGTGCCACACCGGTCACCCGCATGGAAGTACAAGGGGATGACGCGGGCCCGGTTGTTTTTGACGCTACACAGCAGGGCGTCGAAGCGCTTAACTGGATTGTGGATGTGCCAGTTCTAGAGGGATTGCTGAAAGAGGCGGTGCGCTTTCAACCCCTGATTGAGCTGGTCGATGCACCCGCCAAAGCAGCACTTACGGTGGTCTGTGAAGGCCGCGCCAGTGCTACGCGCCAGGAATACGGCGTGGAGTTCGATGCCAAGCCGTACCACCAGTGGGCACTTGCAGCCCGCGTGACGTGTTCACTCCCCCACGGTCAGGTGGCACGCCAGTGGTTTGACAACGGCGACATTCTGGCGCTGCTGCCACTGGGTGGCGCAACGGGTGCCGAATGCGCGCTGGTCTGGTCGGTCAGCCCCGAGCGGGCGCAAGACCTGTTGGCGCGAGATGCAGCGAGCTTTTGCAGTGGTCTGGAAACGGCAAGCCAATCGGCGTTGGGCGCCCTGACGCTCAGCAGCGAGCGCAAGGTTTGGCCTTTGCAGGCGGCGCAGGCCCGGCGCTGGGTCGGCACCATCGGAAGTACGAGTTGGGCGTTGGCTGGGGACGCCGCCCACAATGTGCACCCCCTGGCGGGTCAAGGCCTCAACCTGGGCCTGGGTGACGTAGCCAAGCTGGTCGAGGTGCTAGACCACCGCGCCTACTGGCGCAGCGTAGGCGATATCAAGTTGCTGCGAGCGTATGAACGCGCCCGCAAGGCCGAGTACGCCATGGTGGGCGGTTCGGGCGATGCCATTCAGCAGATGTTCCAGAACAATCACCCCGCCTGGCAAAAATTGCGCAACGTGGGCATGCTGGGCTTTGAGCGCAGCGGTCCTTTCAAAAAGTGGATTACCGGGCGTGCCATGGGCACCCGGCTCAACTCCCAGTCCAACTCCAACGCCAAGCCTTGAGCGGGCTTGAAACACAGAAAGCTTGTCATGAACCTTCGCACCATTCTGCGCACCACGATTTCCTTATGGGCCTTGGTCTGCCTGTCGGGCGCCATGGCGCAAGAGGCAACCATCCGCAAGAACATCGCCCAACGGTTTCCGGATCTGAAAGCGATTGACGAAGTCAGCAAAACGCCAGTGGCCGGCCTGTACGAGATTCGCGTCAATGGCACCGAGGTTTACTACACCGATGCGCAGGGCGACTACATGCTGGTGGGCAATTTGTATGACACCCGTCAACGCCGCAATCTGACCGAAGAACGGGTCGACAAACTCACCGCCATCAAGTTTGAAAACCTGCCCTTGAAGGACGCCTTCACCATCGTGCGCGGCAATGGCGAACGCAAGCTGGCGGTGTTTGAGGACCCCAATTGCGGCTACTGCAAACGCTTTGAGCGCGACTTGCAGACCATCAACAACGTCACGGTCTACATGTTCCTGTACCCCATTCTGGGGCCGGACTCCACCAAGAAGTCCGAAGCCATCTGGTGCGCCAAGGACCGCGCCCAGGTTTGGCAAGACTGGATGGTGCGTGAGCAAGCCGTTCCAAGCGCGGCCGCAAGCTGTGACACCAACGCCATCAAGCGCAACGTCGAGTTGGGTCGCGCCCACAAGATCACAGGAACCCCCACGTTGGTTTTTGTGGACGGAACCCGGGTTCCTGGCGCTATTGACGCCAAGCAAATTGAAAAGCGCCTGGCTGAAGCCAAGTCATGAGCACCCGGTTGCGCAAGTCTCCGTCTGCACCGGCGGTGGTTCATTACGAAGTTGAACTATCCAGTCTGCACGCCCACCTGTACCGGGTTTGCCTGACGGTTACCAACCCACAAGCCGAGCAACTGCTGCAACTGCCGGTCTGGATTCCGGGAAGCTATCTGGTCCGTGAGTTCGCCAAGAATCTGCAGAACCTGCGTTGTAGCCAAGCTGGCCGCGCGGTCAAGGTCACGCAACATGACAAAGCCAGTTGGGTGGCCCTTTGTAAGACCGATGCTGCGCTACAGGTGGAATACGAGGTGTACGCCTTTGATAGCTCGGTTCGCACCGCCTGGCTGGATGCCACTCGGGGCTTCTTTAATGGCACCAGCCTGCTGCTAAAGGTTGCCGGAGCGGAAGAAGGTGCGCATACCGTGGCCATCGTTGCACCAGCAGAAGCGCCCGACTGGAAGCTGGCAACAACGCTGGAGCCACGCAAGGTTCTCAAGTCAGGCTTTGGCCTGTACCGCGCCGAAAATTACGACGCTCTGGTGGACTGCCCGGTGGAAATGGGCACGTTCTGGAGCGGCAGCTTTACCGCCTGTGGCATTCCCCACCGTTTTGTGGTGTCCGGCATGACCGACAGTTTTGACGGTGAAAAATTGCTGGCGGACACCCAGGCCATCTGCGAAACGGAAATCGCTTTTTGGCATGGCACGCAACAGAAAACCGG
>CAKZJN010000149.1 GCA_936943465.1 uncultured Rhodoferax sp. | reverse complement strand
TTCTTCGCTGGCTTCTATTCCAAGGACAGCATCATTGAAGTGGTTGCAGAGAGCCATTTGCCTGGTGCCGGATTCGCACACTTTGCGGTGCTGGCGGGTGTGTTTGTCACGGCGTTCTATTCCTTCCGCATGTATTTCCTGGTGTTCCACGGAAAAGAGCGTTTTGACCAGAACCCCGATGCGCACCACGACGACCACGGTCACGATGACCACGGACACCATGGCGATCACCATCCGCACGAGTCGCCCTTGGTGGTGTGGCTGCCTCTGGTGCTGCTGGCCATCCCCTCGGTCTTTATCGGTTACCTGACGATTGAGCCCATGTTGTACGGTGACTTCTTCAAGGATGCGATTTTCATCAATGCAGAAAAGCATCCTGGTATGGAAGAAATGGCCCATGCGTTCCACGGCCCTGCCGCCATGGCGATGCATGCCCTGACCAGCTTGCCGCTGTGGTTGGCCATCGCCGGTGTAGCCTTGTCGTACTACATGTACATGATCAATCCGGCACTGCCGGCTGCGATCAAGCGGGCGGCCTCTCCGATTTACAACCTGCTCGAGAACAAGTACTACCTCGACTGGATCAACGAGAACATTCTGGCCCGTGGCGCGCGTGCGCTGGGTACCGGTTTGTGGAAGGGCGGCGATCAGTTGCTGATTGACGGCGCCCTTGTCAACGGGTCTTGGAAGCTGGTGGGCTGGCTGTCGGCTGGAATGCGCAAGGTGCAGAGCGGCTATCTGTACCACTACGTGCTGGTCATGATTCTGGGCATTTTTGTCCTGATGACCTATTTCGTTTGGCTCAAGTAGGAGAAAGAAAAAATGGGATTGTTGAGCCTTGCGATCTGGACGCCTATCGCTTTCGGTATCGTTTTGTTGGCCCTGGGACGTGATGACCAGGCCAAGTCCGTACGCTGGGTTGCACTGATTGGTGCCCTGGTGAGTTTCCTAGTCACTTTGCCGCTTTACGCGCAATTTGACAACCACTCGGCTGCCATGCAGTTTGTGGAAAACGCTCCTTGGATCGAGCGTTTCAACATCAGCTACCACCTGGGACTGGACGGTATTTCGTTCTGGTTCGTGCTGCTGACTGCGTTTATCAACGTGATCGTGGTGATTGCCGGTTGGGAAGTAATTACCTCCCGCGTGAACCAGTACATGGGCGCGTTTTTGATCCTGAGCGGTTTGATGATCGGTGTGTTCTGCGCACTGGACGGCATGCTGTTTTACGTGTTCTTCGAAGCCACGCTGATTCCGATGTACCTGATCATTGGTATCTGGGGCGGCCCTAACAAGATTTACGCAGCCTTCAAGTTCTTCCTGTACACCTTGATGGGTTCCCTGTTGTTGCTGGTCGCCTTGATTTATCTGTACACCCAGTCGGGTGGCAGCTTCGATCTGGCGGCGTGGTATGCACTGCCCCTGAGTCGCACTGCGCAGACCTTTATCTTCTTTGCGTTCTTTGCAGCCTTTGCTGTCAAGGTCCCAATGTGGCCGGTGCACACCTGGTTGCCGGATGTGCACGTGGAAGCGCCAACGGGTGGTTCTGCCGTGCTGGCCGCCATCATGTTGAAGCTGGGTGCTTACGGTTTCCTGCGTTTTTCCATGCCGATCGCGCCCGATGCCGCGCGTGAATGGGCTACCTTCATGATCGTCCTGTCGCTGATTGCAGTGGTGTATGTGGGCCTGGTCGCGATGGTTCAGCAGGACATGAAAAAGCTGGTGGCTTACTCGTCGGTTGCCCACATGGGATTTGTGACGCTGGGCTTCTTCATCTTCAATGACCTCGGCATTTCCGGCGGCATCGTTCAAATGATCGCCCACGGCTTTGTGTCGGGCGCGATGTTCCTGTCCATCGGCGTGTTGTACGACCGTGTGCACTCCCGCGACATTGCGGCCTATGGCGGTGTGGTCAACACGATGCCCAAGTTTGCAGCGTTTGCTTTGCTGTTCTCCATGGCCAACTGCGGTTTGCCGGGAACCGCTGGCTTCGTTGGTGAGTGGATGGTCATTCTGGGTGCGGTCAAATTCAATTTCTGGATCGGTTTTGCAGCCGCCAGTGCGCTGATTTTCGGTGCTGCCTATACGCTGTGGATGTTCAAGCGCGTTTACCTGGGCCCGGTGGGCAATGACCATGTGCGTGATCTGGAAGACATCAATGCGCGGGAATTCCTGATGCTGGGCTTGCTGGCCGCTGCTGTGCTCTATATGGGCATCTATCCCAAACCCTTCACGGATGTGATGGACGCGTCGGTCGCGCAACTGCTGAAGCAGGTTGCGGTGTCCAAGTTGAATTGATCAGACCGAATTGAGAGACACAAGATGATTGACACAATCAGTTTGATGACGGCCTACCCCGAAATTATTTTGTTCGGGATGGCCTGTGTAATTGCCCTTCTGGACTTGGGCGTCAAGACTCCGATGCGTGGTACCACCTACGCCCTGACGCTGATGACGCTGGCCGTCGTGGCCATTCTGGAAGCCATGTTTGCTTCCGGTGGCGCAACTTACTACGGCTTTGGCAACATGGTGGTCAGTGACTCCATGGGCAACTGGCTCAAGTGCTTTGCCACAGTCGCCGTGATGGTGACGCTGGTGTACGGCCGTCCCTACGCCGGACAGCGCGACATGCTGGTGGGTGGCGAGTTGTTTACCCTGAGCCTGCTGTCTTTGCTGGGCATGTTTGTCATGATTTCCGGCAACAACTTCCTGGTGATTTACCTGGGCCTTGAGTTGCTGACTCTGTCCAGCTACGCACTGGTCGCTCTGCGCCGTGACCACGTGCCAGCAACCGAAGCGGCCATCAAGTATTTTGTACTGGGTGCTTTGGCTTCGGGTTTCTTGCTGTACGGCATGTCCATGCTGTATGGCGCAACGGGCTCGCTCGACATCACCACCGTGTTCAAGGCGATTGCCTCGGGCCACGTGCGCCATCAGGTGCTGGTGTTCGGTTTGGTGTTCATGGTGTCCGGCTTGGCCTTCAAACTGGGTGTGGTTCCCTTCCACATGTGGATTCCCGACGTTTACCAAGGGGCTCCCACAGCCGTCACACTGATGATTGGTGGCGCTCCCAAGCTGGCCGCTTTTGGCATGACCATGCGTTTGCTGGTCGAAGGCATGCTGCCCTTGGCAATTGACTGGCAGCAGATGCTGATGGTCCTATCCGTTGGTTCGTTGCTACTGGGTAATCTGGCAGCCATCATGCAGACCAACGTCAAGCGCATGCTGGCTTTCTCCACCATTTCTCAAATGGGCTTCGTGCTGCTGGGTCTGATGGCCGGCGTGGTCAATGGCAACACCTTGTCGGCGGCCAACGCTTACAGCTCGTCCATGTTCTATGTCATCACCTATGTGTTGACCACGCTGTGCAGCTTCGGTGTCTTGCTGTTGCTGTCGCGAGAAGGCTTTGAGAGCGAAGAGATTGCCGACTTTGCCGGACTCAACCAACGCAGCCCGCTCTACGCCGGCATCATGGCTGTGGCTTTGTTCTCGCTCGCTGGTATTCCTCCCATGGCTGGCTTCTATGCCAAGCTGGCGGTCTTGCAAGCGCTGGTGGCAACCGGTGACCCGCTCTACCTGTACCTGACGGTGTTTGCGGTCATGATGTCCCTGATTGGCGCTTTCTACTACCTGCGCTTGATCAAGGTGATGTACTTTGATGCGCCGATCACTGCCAGCAACGTGGTGGCCGGTGCGGATGTGCGCGTGGTGCTGTGCATCAACGGTGCCCTGATCATTGTGCTGGGCCTGATGCCTGGTGGTTTGATGGCGCTGTGTGCCCGTTCTGTTTTGCAGATGCTGGGTAGCTAATCCTTTTTCAACCCCCTATGACGGGCGATTGCACGAAAGTGAAATCGCCCGTACTTATGTGGCAACCCGGAATCTGCAATGTCTGACCCTGATTTCACACACCTGATTGAAAAGCGCGACACTTCCCGCGAAGTGTTCAAGGGCCATTTCCTGCATGCTTTTCAAGACGGAGTCGTCTTGCCGGATGGATCCCGCACCACCCGTGAATACGTGGTGCATCCGGGCGCCGTGATGGTCGTTCCTGTTTTGCAGGATGCTGCCGGCAATGTGCGCGTGGTTCTGGAGCGGCAGTTTCGCTATCCCGTGGGCCAGGTCATGGTTGAATTCCCGGCTGGCAAACTCGATGCCGGAGAGGACGTTCTGGCCTGCGCGCAGCGCGAGTTGCTGGAAGAGACCGGATACACAGCCGGTGAATGGGCACACGCTGGGCGCATCCACCCGGTGATTGCCTATTCCACCGAGTTCATCGATGTCTGGTTTGCCCGAGATCTAACTGCGGGCAATCAGCACCTGGATGCGGGCGAGTTTCTGGATGTGTTTACCGCAACACCTGACGAGTTGTTACATTGGTGCCTGCAAGGCCAGGTGACCGATGCCAAGACGATTTCCGGTGCGCTGTGGATGCAAAACTGGCTGGCCGGCAAGTTCAATTTGCAGTGGCAAACCGCTGACGCGCTGGTTCGGTGAAAATTGCGTCATGAAAGTTCTGGATCTGCAATGCGCTGGGGGGCATGTTTTTGAAGGCTGGTTTGCCTCCGAAGACGATTTTCTTGCGCAGTGTGAAAATTCCATGGTGCAATGTCCCGTTTGTGGCGACGCATCGGTACAAAAAAAGCTCAGTGCGCCTCGCCTAAACCTTTCCCATGCCCGCTCCGATGTCTCTTCCGAAATGGAGGTGATGCACGCGCCCGAGCATCAAGCGGCGATCACCGCAGCCTGGATGGAAATGGCGCGCAAGATCGTGGCCCATACACAAGATGTCGGTGACCACTTCGCTGAAGAGGCCCGCAAGATGCATTACGGCGAGATCAAAGACCGGCCCATCCGGGGAAAGACCAGCGTGGATGAGGCGCGTGCCTTGGTGGAGGAGGGGATCGAGGTGGTGCCCCTGATCCTGCCCCCATCCATGAAGGAAACCTTGCAGTAACAGGCGTCGGGCCGGTTAAGCCGGCGCCGTGTGATCTGTCAGGGGTACAGGCCGCGCAGCTCGCGTGCCCGCAGGATGCGTGTGCAGGCCACGATAAAGGTTGCCGTACGCAAGCTCACTTTCTTGTCCTGCGCCACTTGCCAAACGGCAGAAAACGCCTCTTTCATGATGCGCACCAGGCGTGCGTTGATTTCGTCTTCGGTCCAGAAGAAGCTCGAAAAATCCTGCACCCATTCAAAGTAGCTCACCGTGACACCGCCCGCATTGGCGATCACATCGGGCAGCACCAGAATGTTGCGCGACTGAAGAATGTCGTCGGCCTCCGGCGTAGTCGGGCCGTTGGCGCCTTCGATCACCATGCGTGCCTTGATGCGACCGGCGTTGTGTACCGTGAGTTGCTGCTCCAGCGCAGCCGGAATCAGAATGTCGCAATCCACATCCCAAAATGCATCGTTGCTGATGACCTCGGCCTGCGCAAAACCAGCCACCGAACCATGTTCGCCTACGTGCGCAAGCAGGGCGGGAACGTCCAACCCTGACTCCTGAAAAATGGATCCGCCGTGGTCTTGCACCGCTACCACCCGTGCCCCGGCCTGTGCAAACAACTTGGCCGCGATGCCGCCGACGTTGCCGAAACCCTGAACCGCCAAGCGGGCCTTGCTGATGTCCAGGTCAATATGCCGTGCTGCCTCCACGCCCACGGTGAAAACACCGCGTCCGGTCGCCTCGCGTCGGCCCAATGAGCCGCCCAGATCGATCGGCTTGCCCGTCACCACGCCGGTGGCGGTAGCACCTTCGTTCATGGAGTAGGTGTCCATCATCCAGGCCATCACCTGCTCGTTGGTATTGACGTCGGGTGCGGGAATGTCTTTGGACGGGCCAATGATGATGCCGATTTCGCTGGTGTAGCGGCGTGTCATGCGCTCCAGTTCACCGCGCGAAAGCGTTTTGGGATCGACCCGAATGCCACCTTTGGCGCCACCGTAGGGCACGTTGACCGCAGCGTTCTTCACGGACATCCAAGCCGACAGCGCCATCACCTCGGACAGCGTCACATCCTGGTGAAAACGCACGCCCCCCTTACCCGGGCCGCGCGAAGTGTTGTGTTGCACGCGGTAGCCCTCAAAGTGCGCCACCGTGCCATTGTCCAATTGGATAGGGACATCAACGATCAGTGCCCGCTTCGGCCGTTTCAGCGTTTCGGCCCAGCGGGCCAGATGGCCGAGGTACGGAATTACGCGATCCACCTGTTGCAGGTAGACGCCCCAGGGCCCCAAATGGTCAGCCTGCAAATAGGAAGGAAGAGGGTGCCCGTAGGGATTGGACGGCGTGGCGATGTGGCCAGCGGAAGAATTG